>JBIIAP010000071.1:0-10877 GCA_044239855.1 Sediminibacterium sp.
GTAGCTACAGAAACATTTAATGAATCGAATTTTGCGGCCATCGGGATTTTAAAAAAAGCATCTGCAGATTTGGCCAGGTGAGGTTGAACCCCTCTTCCCTCGTCACCCATAATCACGCAACAAGGGTTTATGAATTCCAGCTCAAACACATTTTTATCAGCGCGCATTTCGCTGGTATAAACGGCAATGCCGTTTAAGTGGAGTGTATCAACAGCTTTCAATAGGCTACTAACCCTACAAATATGTATTTTTTCTAGGGCGCCAGCACTGCTTTTCATCGCTTCTTCATTTAATGCACCAACTCCTTTGTCGGGTATAATAATAGCCTGCGCACCACAACAAACAGCAGTACGAGCAATTGCGCCGATATTTCTAACATCTGTTACACCATCTAGCATCAGAAATAAAGGCACGATACCGTCTGACACCACATGGTCTATAACTTGCTGCAAATCTAAGTAT
The DNA here is from genome assembly GCA_044239855.1 of Sediminibacterium sp. Classification (GTDB taxonomy): domain Bacteria; phylum Bacteroidota; class Bacteroidia; order Chitinophagales; family Chitinophagaceae; genus Sediminibacterium. The sequence continues at coordinate 463 of JBIIAP010000071.1, forward strand.
TGAACCAGTGCTGCAATAGCAATCACTCCCTGATGATTAGCTCTGGTAAGTCCATTGAGCTTCTCTATAGGCACTAATTGAATCGGTACATTGTATTCCCTCGATAGGGATCGAATCAATTGAATAACATCACCGGTAGTGTTTTTTTGAAGCAGAATCTTATCGATTGCTTTTCCCGACTGTAGGGCTTCAACCAAGGGTTGCCTGCCAATTATTAATGAACTTTGTTTCAATGCCATTTGCAAATGTATTACAACAATTTTCCTTGTGCCAATAAGAGTTGAACTTTATATATAGCTGCCACACTCATAGAGTCGGTTATTTCGCCTTTTTCAACCATTTTTACGGCCTCCGCAAAGGGAATTTTTTTCACTGTTAACTGTTCTGTTTCCTCAGGATCGGGTACACGCTGCTTTAAGCTTCTTGCTAAATACACAATAGCTTTTTCGTCACTTACAGAGTTAGAGAGGTGCATACCAAACAATGTATCCCATTGTTCTGCAACTAATCCGGTTTCCTCCAGCAATTCTCTTTTTCCATTTAAAAGTGTATCTTCTTCGAGCGGACATCCGCCTTCGGGTATTTCCCAACTATATGAATTAAGGGGGAATCGGAATTGACCGACTAAATAAGTGTTCATATGCTCATCCAGAACTATAACCCCTACAGCAATGTTTTTGAAGTGTACTTTACCGTAAATTCCATCCCCACCTGCAGGATTCACTACAGTATATTCAGATAGTTGTATCCAGGGATTATTATATATTTCTTTAACTGATTTTATTTTCCAGGGATTTAACTCCATTTTATTATTTTTTGTAAAACGATACAGGCATTAAAATAGCCATAGATACTATTGTAACAGTGTTCTATCAAACATTATTAAAGCTTAATCAATGGTTAAATAAACTGAAAAATTTGAGCTTGAATATAAACCAAAACAACCTCTACTTTTTTTTAGTAGAGGTTGTTTATATGAAAATAAACTAATAATTAAATTCCAAAAGCCTTTTTAACCTTAGCTACGTAATCTAACTTTTCCCAGGTAAAAAGTTCTACTTTAACTTTCTTCTCTTTTCCGTCTGGAGTTTTGAAAGTTTTTGTAACCACTTCACTCTTACGCCCCATGTGGCCATAGGCTGCTGTTTCACTATAGATAGGATTACGCAGCTTCAAACGCTGTTCAATAAAATAAGGACGCATATCAAAAAGACCTTCAACAATTTTAGCTATTTGTCCGTCAGTCTTTTTAATTTTTGCTGTTCCATAAGTATTTACGTTAATTGAGGTAGGTTTAGCCACTCCAATTGCATAAGAAACCTGAACCAATATTTCATCCGCAACACCTGCTGCCACTAGGTTTTTAGCAATATGTCTGGTTGCGTAAGCAGCAGAACGGTCTACTTTACTTGGATCTTTACCACTGAAAGCACCACCACCATGCGCGCCTTTACCACCATAAGTATCCACGATAATTTTACGACCAGTTAAGCCGGTATCACCGTGAGGGCCACCAATAACAAATTTACCGGTTGGGTTAATATGATATTTAATATTGCTGTTAAACAGTTTAGCGTATTTTTTGTACTTAGACTTAACACGAGGGATTAAGATGTTGATGATGTCATCTTTGATTTTAGCCAACATTTTAGCTTCAGAGTCAAAATCATCATGCTGAGTAGATACTACAATAGCGTCTATTCTAACCGGACGGTTTTTGTCGTCATATTCTAAAGTAACCTGGCTTTTTGCATCAGGACGAAGATATTTGATTGCTTTGTTTTCTCTTCTTAAAGCAGCAAGTTCAATTAGGATTTTGTGCGCTAAATCTAAAGCCAATGGCATATAGTCATCAGTTTCGTTATTAGCATAACCAAACATCATACCTTGATCACCAGCTCCCTGATCTTCTTTGTTTTTGCGATCAACGCCCTGGTTAATATCGGCACTTTGCTCATGAATAGCAGATAGAATACCACAGCTGTTGGCTTCAAACATGTATTCACTTTTAGTATATCCGATTTTGCTGATAACCCCGCGAGCAATTTCCTGAACATCTAAGTAAGCTTTTGATTTCACTTCACCGGCCAACACTACCTGACCGGTTGTTACAAGCGTTTCGCAAGCCACTTTCGACTTAGAATCGAACGCTAAAAAATTGTCGATTAAAGCATCGGAAATTTGATCGGCAACTTTGTCTGGATGCCCTTCAGATACACTTTCGGAAGTAAATAAATAAGACATATGTTATGTTTTGTAGATGGTAAAAAAGTAAAGTTAATGTTTTGGTATAATAAATTAAATACGTGAATACACAATTCGCAGGCGCATTTTAAACCTACTGTGGTTTCCTCCACCTAGTCTAACCCTGCCATCAGCAACATTATTCCCTCCAACAGATGGAGAAAGATATATTGTTTGAGTTGCTGCAGTGCTTGGGTATGGATTCTTATAACTTAAAGAGTCATTAACCGGAGCAGATAAGCGCAATTCATAAGACTGATCTTTTCTAGAAACAATCCCTTGAACATATCTACTAAGATTGAAATTGTAAGTTGCTAAATTATCGAACCCTGGTACTGATTTATATGACAAATACCCGCCAAAATTTACTGTATTGGGTGCCCCCGAAGAACTTAAAACATAATCATTAGGCACATTTATTTTTGCTGAATTGGCAGAGTCCCATGCGCTTAGTAAAACAATACTTGGAGGTGCCATAAACTTGTCTAAAGTAAGAAAGTTGTTGTTATCAGGTACTTGTTCTGTAATTAGCTCAGCTCGGTGAATGATACTGTTACTGAAGTTTTTAAGCCCCGGAATTTTTATTCTTACATAATTTCCAGGAGAAGTTTGTAAATACACAAGAGAATCCGGTTTGGCAGGGGTACTTATATGATTAGCCAATTCACTACCTGTTCTATTTCTTGTTACAAAATTTGCATTACCACAAGTGAATGAACTAAATCTAAAATTAGTTACAACGGTATCTCTTGTTGTAGCGCCGGTAGTACTTGAATTATAATATAATGCCAATTTAGTATTTGTATCGGCTAAACTGATGTACAATAGTGCATTTGGAGTGTTTCCTGCTTCTACTTTTAATGAAAAGCCGCCAAAATTTTCTCTAAAAGTTGTGTCAGATTTATAGGCATTGGTAGAATTAAACTCTTTTATAAATCGTTTAGCAAAACTATCATGCAGGCGAATACGTATCTGGTAATTAGATGCTTCAAATCTGTTATAAACTGAATCTCTTAATCTGCGAATATCAACTTCTTTAGTATTAGCTATACTCCCTACTGTTGAAAATGGAGATAAAGAAGGATAATTTGCTGGATAATCTTTAAAAGGATCTAAAGGGGTATTCGTGCTAATTTCTTCCACATTTATCTTCAAAGGGAGGGTTGAATCACCATAAAAACTTTTACAACTTAAAATTAATACAGCAGAATCAACTTTAATGCTGTCACTGGTTCCCGTAATAGAAAAGGGGAAATAAGCAGGCATCAATTGGAAAAATAAGTTTGCGGAGGTTTTACCAAAAATGGGGTCATTAGAAATAATACCTAATGCCTGAGCATAAAATTTATACACTCTGGTGGTATCAGATTCAACTACATTTTCTGTAATGATTTCGAGAGTTGTATCGAAGGTATTCACACCATCTACGGTAGGAATAAGTCCACTTCCCAATTCAGTGGTAGATATTTTGGTACAAGCTACCATCGAAAATAAAAATACTCCCGTAATAAAAGTTAAAGTGCGCATTGTGTAGGTTAAATGCATGTTTTGGAAATTACTTGCCTGCAAGGTCGTTGTACAATTCTAAATACTCTGTTAAATCAGAATCCCATCCTTTAAAAGGAACAATTTTTTTTCCCTTTACTTTGGAGAATTCTGCAACTAATTTTTTATCGATTTTATCGGAGCCGAATGATATGGCATCTGCATAATGAGCTCCTCCCCTAAATAATGCAGTGTTATCCCCATCTTTAAAAGGTTCGAGGTCTTTTTCATTAATATTTGCATTAATTGTTGCAATGTTTAAAAAATCAGGTCCTAAATTTTCTGTAAATGTATTTTCACCAACAGTAAATATGACTTTACTATTCCCGAAAACCGGTTCCTTTTTGTACGCTGTTTTTATATAAGCAGGAATTAGCCCGCTCATCCAACCACTACAATGTATCAAATCCGGAGGCCATCCGAATTTTTTAACTGTTTCCAGCGCTCCTTTACAAAAGAATACTGTTCTGAGGTCATTATCGGAAAACCATTCTTCATTTTCATCATGGAAAGTGTGCTTTCTTTTAAAAAAGTCTTCATTTTCTAAGAAGTAGACCTGCAAGCGGGCATTGGGCAGCGATGCTACTTTAATTTGAAGTGGGTAATCATCATCGTTTACTGTAACATTAATACCTGAAAGGCGAACCACTTCATGTAAACGGTGTCTACGTTCATTGATAACTCCAAACCGTGGCATGATGCACCGAACTTCTAACCCACTATCATTACTTTTGATGGCCAGTTTGTTGATAATTTCCGCAAACTCGGTTAACTCCAGATATGGAGACATCTCGGTAGCAATGAATAAAATCCTTTTCTTTATTGACATTAACGTGCTTTTTTAATCGAACCCTGCCGAAAATAAGATTGCAAAGTTACTAATAATAAGGCAAAAAGCAAGAAATCCCCAATTTCATATTAATAATCAGCTTATAATATCATAATATTATACATTAAAACAATATGTATTGGCGTAGTAAAAGAACAACTAGCTTTGCATATTATACAAATTAACGGGATTGGTTACATCAAGTATTAATAAGCTGGTTTAAATAATAGTAAAATCATGAAAATCAAGTGGTTATCCGTTCTTCAATATATTTTATTTTTAGGCTTAGGTATATTTCTGGTATGGTGGAGTTTACAACAAATTCCGGCCGAAAAGTGGGAAGAATTTAAGATTTCGCTGTCATCTGCCAATTATTGGCTGATGATTCCTGTTTTTTTTATATTAAGCTCCAGCCATGTTTTAAGATCCATTCGGTGGAAAATTTTGATGAAACCTATGGGTTATCAGCCTAAACTGACCAATGTTTTTTTTGCCGTTATGATTGGATATCTAGCCAATTTAGCAGTTCCAAGATTGGGAGAGGTATTAAAATGCACTTTATTGGCTAAGTATGAAAAAGTGCCCGCAGACAAGTTAATTGGTACCATATTAATTGAACGCGCTTTTGATGTTATCTGTTTAGTGCTAGTTTTTGTATTTGCTTTTGTAAGTCAATATGATGTAATTGGTGAGTATGCACATCAGTTATTGAATGATTTTTTTAAGAAAAAGACCTGGAACTATACGAGCGGTCAGACTTTTATATTAGCATCAACAATAATATTAATATTACTACTTATTCGATACCTATTTAGAAAATTTAATCATATAAGCATTGTAGCAGCAATTCTTAAAATAATAAAAGGTATTTGGGAGGGGTTAAAAAGTATCCAACAATTACAACAAAAAGGGCAATTTATTTTATTGAGCATTTCTATTTGGGTACTGTACATTGCAGGAACATGGGTTGGTTTGATGGCAACTTCCGGAACAGCATCGCTTGGCTTACCAGCAGCTATATCAGCATTAGCATTTGCCAGCGTGGGCATGATTATAACACCCGGAGGTATCGGTGCCTATGCTTTCTTTCTGGCCAAAGTATTAGAAAAAAATGCTGTACCTTTTGAAATAGGTTTTGCCAATGGAACTTTACAATGGTTTGCTCAGTTTATTATTGTACTAATTGTAGGGTCTATTTCTTTGGGATTATTACCATGGTTTAATAAAAAAAAATCAAATGAAAGCAGTCAACTGCATACCTGATAAAATTTTTACACTAGCTGATTTACAAAAACAAGTAACAGCATGGCGGGTTACCGGGAAAAGTATTGCTTTTACCAATGGATGCTTTGATATATTGCATGAAGGTCATATTTTCTCACTTAATGAAGCGGCCAAAGAAGCAGACAAATTAATTATTGGAGTAAACAGCGATGCGAGTGTTAAAAGATTAAAAGGTCCGGAACGACCCATCAATAATGAACACAGCCGATCTTTAATATTGAGTAATTTAGTGACGGTAGATGCTGTAATCATTTTCAATGAAGATACCCCACTAGAATTAATTAAATCATTAATGCCCGATGTTATTGTAAAGGGGGGCGACTACACTATTGAACAAATAGTAGGATCTAAAGAGGTATTGGCAAATGGAGGAAAAGTTGTCATCAACCCAATTGTTGAAGGATTTTCTACAACCGGCATCATCCAATTAATCAAGACTTCTTACTCGTAAAATATAGAAAAACAGTTTCATACTCCAATGATTGGCTGATTATCATCATAACAATTTGAATTTGTTATTAAATTCTTAACATAAGGAGATGACAGCTATGCATTAAATTTGAGTTATGACAAAGTTGCAATTAATTCAAAGAGATATCAGTTGGCTGAGTTTTAATGCAAGAGTTTTACAGGAAGCCAATGATCCCTCTGTTCCTTTAAGAGAACGTATTCGCTTTTTGGGTATTTTTTCCAATAACTCCGATGAATTTTTTAGGGTACGCGTTGCTACATTAAAGCGTATGATTGAATTTAAAGAAAAAAAAATAAAGTCTAATATTCATTTTGAAAATGATCCTCAAAAAATATTGGATCAAATCCAAACCACTGTATTACAACAACAAAATGAATTTAATAGAATTTGGGAAAGTATTGTAGTAGAATTAAAACAGCAGCATATAAGATTGATTTCTGAAAAAGAACTGAATATAGAACAGCAACTATTTACAAAAAAATTCTTCGATGAATCCGTCCGCTCTAACATTATACCTTTGATGATTGAAGGTTTAACGCAGCTTCCCTATTTAAGAGATAAGAGCATTTATTTGGCAGTAGCAATGCGAAAAAAAGATTCTGCTTACCAGCAAAAATATGCATTGATTGAAGTGCCGGTTACAGCTGTTGGTAGATTTGTTATTCTTCCCTCCAAAAAAGGAGCAACACAAATCATTTTACTAGAAGATATTATCAGATTTAATTTGCCCGTTATATTCTCCTATTTTGGCTATAATCACTTTGATGCCTATATTTTTAAAGTTACTAAAGATGCAGAACTAGATATAGACAATGATATTAGTACAACATTCGTACAAAAAATAGAAAAGGGGGTAAAAAACAGAAGAAAAGGAAAACCTGTTCGCTTTGTATATGACAAAGAAATGGATGCGGGATTATTAGCGTATCTGATCAGAAGACTTAATCTGAGCAAAAAAAGCAACATTATACCAGGAGGTAGAATACATAATTTCAGGCATTTTATAGATTTCCCGGATGTGTTTCCCGGAAAAAGGACAAGGCATATTTCCATTATTCATCCTGCATTACAAAATACCCAAAGAGTTACAGATACCATTTTGAAGAAAGATGTGATGCTCCATTTCCCTTATCACACATTTGATTCGGTTATAGATTTATTAAGGGAAGCAGCGATGGATCCTGATGTAACTTCCATAAAAATAACAGCTTACAGACTTGCATCTAATTCAAAAATCATCAATGCATTAATCAATGCTTCGCGAAACGGGAAAGCAGTAGTTGTTATGCTAGAACTCAAGGCGAGATTTGAGGAAGAAGCAAATTTAGAATGGAAAAACAAGCTGGAGGATGAAGGTGTTAGAGTGCTACTAGGGGTGCCTACTATGAAAATACATGCAAAGGTTTGCATCATTACTAAACGAAAATCAAATAAAACTATTAAATACGGTTTTGTAAGTACAGGTAACCTTAATGAGAAAACTGCGCAAGTATATGGCGATCATTGTTTATTAACAAGCAATAAAACCGTAATGTCTGATGTAGAAAACATATTTAAGTACCTCACTACCTGGAAAGTCGGTGTAAGGCCTTTGCAGCTTTGTAATACATTATTGGTATGCCCTGTAAATATGCGTAAAGAATTTATTTCATTAATCAATAACGAAATAAAAAATAAAAAATCAGGGAAAGAGGCAGGTATTATTATAAAAGTTAACGCATTAAGTGATCAACAGTTAATTGAAAAATTATGTGAAGCAAGTGCAGCTCAAGTAAAGATTAACTTAATAGTTAGGGGTATTTTTTGTCCACCTGTTGAACAAAATAAGTTGAAATTTACTTTGTCTGCAATCAGTATTGTAGATGAATATCTGGAGCATGCAAGAGTAATGATTTTTAAAAATGGAGGAGAGGAAAAAGTATTTATATCGAGTGCCGACTGGATGATTAGAAATTTGGACCACCGTGTAGAAGTTGCGATTCCAATTTTAGATAAAGAAATTAAAAAGGAAATAGTTGATATTATCAACATACAATTAAGTGATAATGTTAAAGCCAGAATTTTAGATAGTAAATTAGCCAACAACTATGTACCTTCAACGGGAAAAAGAAAAATTCGTTCACAAATAGAGACGTATAATTACCTCTTTAAGAAAAACAGTGTAACAGGTGAAATTAGGAGCAATTGATATTGGAAGTAATGCAGCAAGATTATTAATTGTTGAAGTAATTCCTAATAAAAATAATATTCCCCAATTTAATAAACTAAGTTTAGTACGTGTTCCATTTCGTCTAGGTTTTGATGTTTTTGAGTTTGGAATCATCTCCCCAGAAAAGGTAGAAATGATGATGCAAACTATGAAAGCTTTTAGTCATTTATTAAAAGCGTATGAAGTTAATCATCTGATTGCTTGTGCTACCAGTGCTATGCGGGAAGCAGGTAATAGTAATGAAATTGTAAAAAAAATAAAAGAAGCGACCGATATAGACATTGAGATAATTAGTGGTGATATAGAAGCATCGCTCATTTATGAAAATCATATTGCAGAAAATTTAGACATCAATAATAGTTACTTATATATTGATGTAGGTGGAGGCAGTACAGAACTCACGTTTTTTTCGGATGGTCAGCTAGTATTTAAAAAATCATTTGATATTGGTACCATCAGACTTTTAAAAGGTATGGTTACTGATGCGAAGTGGGAAGAAGCAAAAGAGTTTATTAAACAAAAAACAAAAGGATATAAAAAAATAATAGCAATAGGAACTGGTGGGAATATTAACAAAGTATTTTCTCTAAGTAAAAAGAAAGATGGCAAACCACTGCATATTAGTTTACTTAAAGATTATCATAAAGAGTTAGCCAGCTTTTCAATAGAAGACAGGATTAATATATATAACCTGCGCAATGACCGTGCAGACGTTATTGTACCTGCCTTACAGATTTATATTAATATGATGCGATGGGCAGAAGCAGAAGATATTTTTGTGCCAAAAATTGGATTGGCAGATGGTTTAATTCATCATTTGTATGATCAATTGGTTGCGCAAAAGTTTGATTCACGCCTGTAACAAATAATGCTACTTATCATTAACTTTGTTACAAATTAACGATTCATGCAATTCATACAACAACTTAGGATTCTTTCAGAAAACAAGGGCGTTTCTACTGGAACGAAGTGGATAGAAAGTAATGGCGATGTGATCACATCCTTTTCGCCAGTTGATGGGAAAAAAATTGGCACCACACAATCGGCAGATCGGGCAGCATATGAAAAAGTAGTTCATCAAGCCTTGCTAGCCGGCAAAGAATGGCAACAATGGCCTGCCCCAAAAAGAGGAGAAATTGTGAGGCAAGTTGGAGAAGCATTAAGACAAAACAAAGAAGCTTTAGGTAAACTGGTAAGTTATGAAATGGGCAAGAGTTTGCAGGAAGGATATGGTGAAGTACAAGAAATGATTGATATCTGTGATTTTGCAGTAGGCCTATCCCGTCAATTATATGGATTAAGCATGCACAGCGAACGGCCACTTCACAGAATGTATGAACAATGGCACCCATTGGGAGTAGTGGGAATTATTTCGGCCTTTAACTTCCCTGTAGCAGTTTGGAGTTGGAATGCTGCTTTAGCATGGATTTGCGGAAATACTACTATTTGGAAGCCCAGTGAAAAGACCCCTTTATGTGGCATCGCTGTTCAAAATATAGTGAGTGAGATTTTTTCGAAAAACAATGTTCCGGAAGGTGTTAATTGTTTAATACAAGGCGATAGAGCTGTTGGTGAATGGATGAGTAATGATCATCGCTTACCACTTATATCTGCTACAGGTTCTACACGCATGGGTAAAGCTATCAGCTCGGCTGTTGCAGGAAGACTTGGTAAATCTATTTTAGAATTGGGAGGAAATAATGCAATTATTGTTTCGCAACATGCTGATTTAGATATGTCGCTGATTGGTGCGGTATTTGGCGCAGTTGGCACTGCCGGGCAACGTTGTACAACTACCCGAAGATTGATTATTCACGAATCGGTATATGATA
>JBIIAP010000287.1:0-3289 GCA_044239855.1 Sediminibacterium sp.
TTTTCTAAATAAATTTTTAGCGTCATCAAAAAATCACTTACTTAATCCATTAAATTTTATCATATAATTAAAACAGTTAAATACAAATTATTCATTTAAACTACAATCACAAATCAGGAAAATTAGGCAAATTGAGATGTCCAATACAATATTGGCCAAATGAATTATGAAATTATTTTCAACATGTTATTGTGTTTAAAAAATATTCTAATTGAAGGTTTGTATACAAATGATTATATTTTAAAAAGATTATATTCTTCCTCAATAGATGATATTAAAAATGGGAAACTTTATATTTCGTTTTATGTAAATGATTCCTATTGCAATGAAGAAAAAAATACTGAAATAAAAGAAACCCGGAGGTATTTGATTGAAAATGGCACTATAACAAAAGAAAATGTAAGATTATAAGTATATCTTATGGTTACATTTAATATTATATTTTCTGCCATTACAAATGTGATAGCTTAATAATACTCGGCCAGAACATTCTAAACATACTATGCCATCAGATAAATATTTCTTGTCACTACATCTTGAACAATAAACAATTCCCCGACCATCACAAAGTTTACAAATTTTCATAGTACCAGTTCCTTCACCATGCAAACAATTCATAGGAGTATAGTGAGCATTAAGAACTCCAACATTTAACATATTGTTTAATTTCTCATCCATTCCATTACTCTATAACGCTAAACCATTTGTTTCTTTTTTTGCCTTGTTTAGAGTTGTCATTGCTTTTCGTTTAACTTCAGGAATGTAAAAACGAAAATTCGGATCATGTTTTATATTCCGTTATTATGAGTTTCATTGAGTTAAACTTAAAATATAAAAAAGAGTATCCAATTTGTTAAAATTTATTCTAATGGACAAAGTCTTAAAATTCTAAATTCAAGACATAGCGATATAACCAAGAAAAACAGCATTTGCCCCATTTAATTTAAAGAAAATGAAATATTTTAAATGTTGACCGCTTCCGATATAAGTGATTGAAAAAATAGATATTGTAGAACCAAAACGGCTATAAAATAAATCAGAGAGGCTTTTTTTTGTAGCTACTTCAAGAAATTTAGTATCATTAAAAGGCTCGATATTGCAGTCAGAATCTGCATCAAACGAAGAAATTAATTGTTCGAATGATGCTTGATTTCTAAATGCAAATTCATCTGAATCATTCCAAGAAAAAGTATGTACTTCATTAGTTTTATTGGCAAAAAAAATAATTGATTTGTTTAATCTCAAATATTCGTTATTATCTTTTTGTCGCTTTAATTTTTTTATAAAGCTCAACCAACTTATTCGAATAAGCTCAATTTCATCAATTCTATTAATTCGATAATATATATACTTAAATACCGAATAGAAATCAATAATAGTATGTATAATTGCTTTAAATAAAGTGACAAAAATCAAAATAAATCCAATTGGACCAACAAAAACAAAAACCCAATCTTGCTCAGAAATAAAATACCAAACAACTAGAATGACGCTTCCCAGCCATCCATAAAGCCATAAATTTCGTGCTTTAGAATCCAAATCAAGACGCGAATCAATTGATCTAATCCACAACTCAAAAAAAATAAAAATACCTTGAAAAAAAATGATGCCTAGCAACCCCCAAAAAGGTAAAAAAATATTGTTACTAATAAGATTAAGGAAATAAGATATAAAAATTCCTATAAAAAAATATAGAAGTAACATATACCTACTCCTAAGAATTTGATATATTTTTTCAATTAAAATTTCAAGTTCAATACTTGTTTTCATAATCTTTGTCTTTTATACTTCCGAAGTTTGTGAAAAAGAGTTAAATGAAAAAAATAAAAGTATACTAGGAACTTTGAATTTTTTCATATAAATATTTTTGAAATTAATTGCCAAAATTAAATATATGTTTTTTTAGTTGAAAATCTGACAAATTTATACAGCTCTTTTGGAATCTTAAACTGTTAATTTAGAATTTAATAAATTAATGCGAATACGTTGAACAGAGTAGTATCATAATGTTCTGATTATATAAGTATTCATAACTAATCGGGTGATATTAATATTTTTCAATAACCCCTAAACCAAATAGGGCAAAATCATATTTGGCCGGATCTTTTGGATCTAGTTTTCTAAGATAGTTGGTTAGTTCTTCTGCAGCCAGCCAGTCTACCTGTTTGCGATCTAACAGATTAAATCTTTTAGCTACGCGCGCCACATGTACATCAATCGGACAAATTAATTGCGCCGGTTTAATGGTTTTCCAAATACCAAAATCCACTTTCTTTTTATCGTTTCTAACCATCCATCTTAAATACATGTTCAGCCTTTTACAGGTAGAGCCTTTTGCAGGGGTAGATATATGTTTTCGGGTGCGCAGTGGTGCATCTTCCAAAGAAAAAAAATTGCGATGAAACTGAATCAGTGCATCATAAACAGAAGCAGGCGGTAAACTGTTTGGTAAAAAAGCTGCTTCTAAAGATTGGTATTGTGTGTAGTGCTGTTTAAAAAATTCAATACAATAATATAAATCGGTAGCATTAAAAGTGCGGTGTTTAAATCCTTCTAATTGTTTAAGCTCTTTGTTAGAAGCATGCAAACAAAATTGATGGGGCTGCATGCCCATTAACTGCATTAATTCCTTCGATTTATTGATGATGGTGGTTCGGTTGCCCCAAGCAAAAATAGCCGCAAAAAAGCCGGCTATTTCAATGTCTTGTTTTTGGGTAAACAAATGGGGAATGCAAATAGGATCTGCTGCAATAAAAGAAGGTTGATTGTATTCTTCTACCTTCCTGTTAAAGAAATCCAATAATTGCTGTTTCGCCATTTTACGCAAGTGCTTTTTCTAAGTCTGCAATCAGGTCATCTGCATCTTCCACCCCAATACTTAATCTGATTAAAGTATCACTTAAACCATTGGCAATTCTTTTTTCACGAGGAATAGATGCATGCGTCATGGTTGCAGGATGGTTAATTAAACTTTCTACACCGCCTAAGCTTTCGGCTAAAGAAAATAATTTTGTAGACGACAACACTTTTTTAGCCGCTGCTATACTATCATCTTTTAACTCAAAAGAAAGCATGCCACCAAAATCACGCATTTGTTTTTTGGCAATGGCATAACCGGGATGGTCTTCAAATCCACACCAATACACTTTACCAACTTTAGGGTGATTGCGCAGCCAATGGGCAATTTTTGCACCATTTTCGCAATGACGCTGCATGCGTAAATGAAGGGTTTTAATACCCCTTAATACCAAAAAGCAATCCATTGGTCCGGGTACTGCCCCACAACTTT
>JBIIAP010000289.1:0-3275 GCA_044239855.1 Sediminibacterium sp.
GTGCCGCACACGCCACCAAAAAATTACCGGTACATCAATTAAAAAAACTGTGTAGCGAATTGCATCACCCCATTATATTACTGGGTGGGCCGGAAGACAGCGCAATTGGTAATGAAATTGCAAGTGTAGATGAGGTGAAAATATATAATGCTTGTGGTAAATTCACGTTAAATGAAAGTGCAGACATTATTAGACATGCTAAATTTATAATCACACATGATACAGGCTTAATGCATATTGCTGCTGCACTTAAAAAGCCCATCATAAGTATTTGGGGCAATACCATCCCCGAATTCGGAATGACTCCTTATTATGGCAATAAGGCTGTTCAACAAAAAGTTTTTGAAGTACCACACTTAAGTTGCAGACCCTGCTCTAAAATAGGATATAATAAATGCCCCAAACGACATTTTAAATGTATGGAACAACAGGATATGGTTGAAGTTGCTGCACTATCAATACAATGGGCGTTGGGTAATTGATAATGGACAATTATCAATTATCAATTGTCCATCGTCCCCATGCTTTCTTTTAATTGTTTAATTGGCATATCATACAATAAACTGTCTCTATTTTGACGGCGTTGTACATAATGTATTCTGGCAACAAAAGGCTCAACAATTCTAAACTCTTCCGTTTTATCGGGGCTCACTACCATGATTTGCAAATTCAATTGTTTGCATAAGTTCATTAAATAACGAGCTTTTTCTTCATCCTGTCGGCTAAAGGCTTCATCCACACAAATAAAGCGGAAACTGCGTCTGCTAAGTCCGTCATTGGTTATACCAAACTGATAGGCTATGGCACTGCCTAATATCGTATAGGTTAATTGAGCTTGTTCACCACCACTTAGTTTTTCGGTGCCTGTATAACTGCGATAAGTTGTTTTATCTTCTTTCTTTACTTCGCGTGCTACAAATCGCAACCACTGGCGCACATCCATCACTTCTCTTCTCCAGGCCTCTTTGGTTTCTAAATCGTCTATTAACTCTTTAATTTTAATATAACTCAATTCAAGAATACGATCATCTTTACTAAGATGGTATTCCGCTAAATTAGGTTTCCAGTTTACTAAGCGAGAACGAAAATCTTTGATATTGGGACTAAGTTCTTCTCTTGCTTCTAATTGAATATATGTTTCGGGTTGTTGTCTGTAACTGATACCTGCCAAGCTTTGATTGAGTTCTGTAACTCTTCGCTGTATTTGTTGGAGATGCTCATTCAGTCTGCCACCAAAACTACTCATGCGATTAATCATTTCTTCATTCAGGTATTTTTTAAAACGATCGCGCTGCTCACCCAATTCTTCACTTTCTAATCGCTCTAAAATTTCCATATACGAACCACCGTATTCTACTTCTAAAGACAATCGATGGGTATCTCCCCGCCAATCCGGGAATCGTTGAATGAGCTTATCGTCGGATGGGTTTTTGTATTCCAGCATAGCTGTATGTAACTGTCGTTTTATGCTTTCAACCTGACGATTAAGTTCATTCATTTTTTTATGAATCTGATCGCTTACATGGGCGCGTACTTTTTCAATTACATCTAAATCTATATTGTATCCAATTTTATTAATGTATTCAAGTTGAAAAGCAGCAAATTTATCATCCATTTGCAACCCTTCATAAGTGGCTAATACATCTTCACATTGCTTAAATTGTAACGCCCATTTATTGAGTTGCCCCTTTAATTTTTCTTCTTCTCTTATCTTCTCTATTTTACGGGCATTTAAACTTTCTAGCCTTTTTTGCAGGTTTTCTTTTTTTAGCTGCAATTCTTTTAGGGTAGGGTCACCCTTTTCCAGTTTGCTTTTTTCTTTTTCTTTTTGTTGAATTTGCGCAACAATCACGTCTTTATTTAATACTTCAAAGTGGGTGAATCGGAGTATTTCCTGAATTGATTTTACTTGTTGGTTTAAGTGATTGAGCTGCACTTCTTGCAAGCTTTCGGTTTTTTTGTAAGCTTCAATTTCTTCTTCTAATTGATTCAATTCTGCAATCAATTCGCGTAATTTGGCGGAGTTATCCCAACCCAAAACATAATGTTGTCTGCTGCCCGAACGATTACGATCATCTTTTTCATGTCGTTGGCCATGTTTAATTAACCCACTGGAACTGATAGCATGCGATTTTTTTGCAAATTCATGGAGGTTATCTGTACACTCGTAATTGTAGTATTTGCTGATTTGAAATGCTACCCAATCTGCATATTCACTCTTTGCATGAATGGATAATTTTTCAGGAACAGCATTTGGTTCACACGACAATAAATCGGTAAGGTTGGTACCCGATTGGTATCTTTCATATACAATGCGGCCTTTTAAATCGGTTTGTTGCACAAATTTATTTACCTGCTTATAATACGCTTCTGGAACAATGAGCCGCTGACCAAAATTGTGCAACAGTTTTTCTATAGCAAATTCCCATTTCTCTTCGCCTTCTTTAATTTGAATCAATTCTCCCACAAATGGAATCTCGGCTTCTGTAGCACCTGTATATTCCAAAATTTCTTTTCTGATTTCCGGTAAACGTCCGGTAATATTATTGCGTTGATTTTTAAGTTGTTCGATTTTCTGTATCAATTGTTTGCAAAGAACTTCAGCCTGTTGTCTTGCATCACTTGCCCGGACTTGTGCTGTAAAAATTTTCTTTATTTCCTCTTGAATTTCAATTGATTTTTCTTCTGCTTTCTTTTTATTTTTATCGAATTCCTTTTCATTTACATTCGTATTCCAACCCAATTGAGTGGCGTAACGATTATACAGTTCAATGGTTTCTGATCTTTTTTCTTTTTCTTCCTGAAGTAGATTAATTTGTTTGCCAATTTCAGCTAACAACCTACCTGGTTCACTACTTCTTATTTGAGTTTCTGTCTCT
The DNA here is from genome assembly GCA_044239855.1 of Sediminibacterium sp. GTDB lineage: Bacteria > Bacteroidota > Bacteroidia > Chitinophagales > Chitinophagaceae > Sediminibacterium. The sequence goes on from JBIIAP010000289.1 coordinate 2,880, forward strand.
ATTAATTCGTTATGCTCTTCACTGATTACTAGTTCGGTATCTTTTATTTGGTCAGCTATTGCTTTACAAGCAGTTTCCAAAGTTTTCATTTCACGAAGCAATAAGCTGCGCTGATGTGTCGCAAACCAAGCAGGCATGGTTTGTTTATGCTGATCAATTTCATAACGAACGGATTCTTGATTTTTCCATTCATTCCAATTGGTACGAATGGGTTGAAGCCGGTCGATTTGCGCCATCGTTTTTTCGATGTTCCGATGTGCATCACTCAGTGTTTTGAAATGGTCTTTCAGTTTTTCAAAATCAGCTTCCATTTCTGTTTCTTCCAACATTTGGGTTCTGATGAATTCATCGAGGTTGCCCAATATCTTTAAACTGATGGTTTGGTTAAAAAGGCTT
>JBIIAP010000290.1:0-3251 GCA_044239855.1 Sediminibacterium sp.
TGCGAGGTGGCGGGTAGTATTAGAATTTTCGGCCCTAAATGTGGGTCCAAATGTATAAATCTCAGAAAAAGCCATCGCACCCAGCTCGCCCTCTAATTGTCCGCTTACCGTTAAATTGGTGCTTTTGCCAAAAAAGTCTTCTGTAAAATCTATTGCTCCATCGGGCGTTTTAGCGGCAGAGCCATCTACCGGCAACGTGGTTACTCTAAACATTTCACCCGCACCTTCTGCATCACTGGCCGTAATAATAGGTGTATGCAAATACACAAACCCTTTTTGATTAAAAAACTGATGCACCGCAAATGCCAATGAATGACGAATACGGAATACTGCTCCAAATGTGTTGGTTCTAAATCGCAAATGCGCTTTTTCTCTTAAAAACTCCAGGCTATGTTTTTTAGGTTGTAACGGATATTTTTCCGCATCGCTGTCTCCTAATATTTCTACTGATTCTGCTTTAACTTCTATCGACTGACCTTTTCCCAAAGAAGCCACAACTTCTCCTTGTACTTTAACTGAAGCTCCGGTAGTAATGCGTTTCTGCGTTTCGTCATTCAATAAACCCAGCTCCACAACTACTTGCACGTTGTTGTTGGTGCTTCCATCGTTTAATGCAATAAATTGATTGTTACGAAAGGTTCTAACCCATCCCATTACTATTACTTTTTCTCCGGGTTTTCCGTCACTTAATAGTACTTTAATTTTGGTTCTGTTATTAAACATAAGTAAGTAATTAATGTTGTTTAATGAAGTATGAAATAATAGCATTTATACTTAATCAAATCATCATATTTAAATTGTTCGCAAAGATAACTAATCAACCTGCATCTGTTCACTCTTATAGCAGGGTTTCTTCATAATTTTAAAAGAATACCCCTTAAAAATAAAAAACGCCTTTTTATTTGAATTATAGCAAAATCCATTAACTTTACGGCGGAAAACAAGCTGGTTTGCCTACGTTAACCCCCGACACATCAGTTAATCTCTTTCCAAATCAAACAAAATCATAACTCAATCTTTGCTTAATTAATTCTTAGGCACGATTAAATTATTTAGACAAATTGAATTCCCCGATTAATTGAATTTTACTATGTACGACATTCTGCAATTGAACGACATGTTATTGCCCGAACTGCTAGATATTGCTGAGCAGTTAAAGATTTCCGGTGCAAAAAAACTAGACAAACAAGGCCTTATCTATAAAATCCTCGATTCTCAAGCTGTTTCTGCCAGTGAATCAAAAGAGGAACCCAAGAAAAGAGGACCCAAAGCCAAAAAACCTATTTCGGTACAAACCAGCAACACCATAGAAGAAGCGGAAATTATGGAACCGGCCGAAACAGCAGCTCCTGCAGCCAGACCAATTAAAAAAGCCATTCATCCTAAAGCTGGTCCAAACAAGCATAAAAAAGAAAAAACAGAACCGGTTGAAGAAACACAACCGAATGATGTTAACGCAGATTCAGAAGAAGTTGATCCAACCAGTCATATAGCTGCTGCCATCATTTCTAATTTGGAAGCGCTCGACAACCAACAAGCCGAAACTGCACAACAGGCCCCTCAACAAAAACAAAAGAAAGAACCTACTTTTAATATTGAATTCGAAGGGGTTATTCCTGCTGAAGGCGTTTTAGAAATGATGCCAGATGGGTACGGATTTCTTCGCTCTTCCGATTACAACTATTTATCATCACCAGATGATGTGTATGTGTCTCCTTCTCAAATTAAACTATTTGGTTTAAAAACAGGCGACACCGTTTTGGGTGCTGTTCGTCCACCAAAAGAAGGGGAGAAATATTTTGCATTATTAAAGGTAGATACCATCAACGGTAAACGTCCGGATGAAGTGCGTGATCGTGTTCCTTTTGATTATCTAACGCCGTTGTTCCCTTTTGAAAAATTAAATCTTTTTACGTCGCCGTCTAATTACAGCACGCGTATCATTGATTTGTTTACTCCAATAGGTAAGGGTCAACGTGGATTAATTGTTGCGCAACCAAAAGTGGGTAAAACCATGTTGTTGAAAGAAGTTGCCAACGCCATTGCAGCCAACCACCCGGAATGTTATTTAATGGTGGTTTTAATTGATGAACGTCCGGAAGAAGTTACCGATATGGAACGCAGCGTTAAAGCAGAAGTAATTGCTTCTACGTTTGATGAGCCCGCTGAAAAACATGTTAAGGTTTCTTCCATTGCTTTACAAAAAGCAAAACGTTTAGTAGAATGCGGGCACGATGTAATTATATTGTTAGACTCTATTACGCGTTTAGCTCGTGCACACAATACCGTTGCGCCTAGTAGTGGTAAAGTATTGAGCGGGGGGGTAGAAGCAAATGCTTTATTAAAACCAAAACAGTTTTTTGGTGCTGCCCGTAAAATTGAAAATGGTGGATCACTCACCATCTTAGCTACTGCATTAATTGAAACCGGTAGTAAAATGGATGAAGTTATTTTTGAAGAGTTCAAAGGAACAGGTAACATGGAACTTCAACTCGATAGAAAATTGGCGAACAAACGTATTTTCCCTGCAATTGATTTAGTAGGATCTTCTACTCGTCGCGATGATTTATTATTAGACAAAGAAGTTTTACAACGTATGAATATTCTTCGTTTATATATTAATGATATGAATGCCGAAGAAGCTATGAACGAATTATTGAAACGCATGCGCGGTACAAAAAGCAACGAAGAATTTTTGGCCAGCATGAACAGATAAATAAGTCAAGAATTAACATAAAAAAGTCAAAATTAAAAACCAACTACGTTTTTAATTTTGACTTTTTTTATTTTATTCCTTTTAGATGAACTTTTATATTTTATTAATTCTTTTTAATTCTGACTTTTTGAATTTTGAGTTTTGAAATTTGAAATTTCTGTTTTTACTTTTGCGTTTTCAAAAGTTTTTCATCAAACAATTTCAATATTCTTTTATACTCGTCCGTCCAACTGCTGGGCTCTACAAACCCATGGTCTTCTACCGGATAAACAGCCAATTCCCAATTGTCTTTTTTTAGTTCAATTAATTTTTGTGATAAACGTACTACATCCTGAAAATGAACATTTACGTCTACCATACCATGACAAATCAATAAATTATTTTTTAGTCCGGCAGCAAAATTAATGGGTGATGATTTTGCATAAGCAATGCTATCGGTAAATGGTTCGTTTAAAATATTAGATGTATATCCATGATTATAATGTGCCCAATCTGTAACTGGTCTTAATGCAGCACCTGCTTTAAAAACATCCGG
>JBIIAP010000291.1:0-3238 GCA_044239855.1 Sediminibacterium sp.
GCCAATCATAACATTTATTTAATAATTATAGACCGATATTCGCACTATGGCAAATATTAAACCTTTTAAAGCATTAAGACCTCAACCCGGAATTGCAAAACAATTGGCAAGTTTGCCATACGATGTACTAAGTAGTGCAGAAGCAAGAAAAGAAGCGCAAGGAAATCCTTATACGTTTTTACATATCACTAAAAGTGAAATAGATCTTTCCGATAAAATAGATATTCATTCCCCCGAAGTATATGAACAGGCTCGTCATAGTTTAAATAATTTTATGCTACGAGATTTGCTTTTTAGAGAAGTAAAAGACTGCTACTATATTTATCAATTGATAATGAATGGCCGGGCGCAAACCGGCTTGGTTTGTGTAAGTAGTGTAGATGATTATGAAAATGAGGTAATTAAAAAACATGAGTTTACCCGCCCCGAAAAAGAGTTAGATAGAATTACCCATATACAAACAACAGGTGCACAAACAGGGAATGTGTTTTTGGCATATAGAAATAATGCTAAAGTTGATGCGATCATAGATAACTGGAAAGCCACTAAAAACACTGCCTATGATTTTACTGCAGATGATGGCATTCAACATACCATCTGGATTGTGAACGACAATGTAACTATTTCAGAAATTACCCGATTATTTGCAGCAGAAGTGCCTAGCACCTATATTGCCGACGGACATCATCGCGCAGCATCTGCTGCAAAAGTGCGACAAGCTTTAGGATTAAAAGCTGCTCCGGAAGCCGATTATTTCTTAACTACTTTATTCCCTTCTAATCAGTTGTATATTATGGATTACAACCGGGTAGTGAAAGATTTAAATAATTTGTCTGTGGCTGATTTTTTAGCAGCACTTGAAAAATCTTTTGAAGTAACGCTAATAGGCAAACAAACTTTTCATACAGATACCCTGCACACCATCGGTTTATATGTAGAGGGGAATTGGTATAGTTTAAAAGCTAAAGAAGGTACTTATACCAATGACCCAATTGGCGTGTTAGATGTAAGCGTTTTACAAGAGCAAATTCTGGATCCTATTTTAGGAATTAAAGATCAACGTACCGATAAAAGAATTGATTTTGTTGGCGGAATCAGAGGGTTAGAAGCACTTGAAGAAAGAGTGAATAGTGGAGAAATGGCTTGTGCATTTAGTCTGTATCCGGTAACCATTGATCAGTTATTTACCATTGCAGATAGCGGAAATGTAATGCCTCCTAAAAGTACCTGGTTTGAGCCCAAATTAAGAGACGGGTTGATTACCAATATGATTGGGTAAGACCAGCATATAAGGTAATAAACTTTTAAAATACTTACGAATTTTAAAAGTTTATTACCTTGTTTGTATTGAATAAAAATTCATTTTAAGTTAGTGGCTATTTTTTCAAAAACCTAGCAAAAAATATTTTTAAAGAAGTTGTTTTTCCAATTAATTTATTTCGGGTTGAATGGATATTTTTTTTCATTGATTGAACACTAAAAAAAGATTTTTTTTCCTTTTTCCAGGATTCCGTAAAATGATGAATACTGTATGTATTTGATGTGGTATTATTTATGTTCTTATCATTCCAATGTTTCGGACTAAAATATTCAACAGGAAGAATGCTCACAATATCGTTGTCGAAAATAAACTCATCAATATTTTTAATGTCGATTATTGTAAATTTTTGTTCAATGGTGTCCTTCATAATTGAGGGCAATGGCGTTAAGTCAAAAGACCCATCTGGTTGTATAAATTTTTTGTCATCATAATGAGACAAACAAAGCTTTATCCACGCTAAACCTTTTGACGCCCCAATTGTAGCAGCCTCAATGCCATATGGGGTGTCTTCCCTGCCAATAAAATAAGGGAGATGTAATAAGTCGTTATAACTTTTAAGTACTTCTACATCAGAATCTAAATAAATACCTCCATAGGTATAAAGTGCGTAAAGACGGATGTAATCAGCCGCAAATGGATATTTTCCTGAATAAAATGCTTCTTTTACATATTGAGATTGATTGATATCAAAGTTAGAAAAGTTCCAATGTATGATTTCGTATTCTGGTAAATGCTTTTGCCAGGATTTTATACAATTTTTAATTTTTGATGGATATGGATCATTACTGAGCCAACAAAAATGGATAATTTTCGGAATCATTATTTGAAAGTAGAATAAAAACGTAAAATAGTAGAAAAAATATTTTAATAAATAACACCGCTAGAAATAGATTTAAGTAATATATCAATGGAGATTTTAATAATTACTTTTTTTATTTCTACTATATTTACTAATTTGACCCTCTAATTAATTGATTGTATATGAACTATACCCGTTTATTTGATTGTATAGCACTTCAGTTGGCCAAATTTCCACAAAAGGATATGTTGAATGCCAAGGTAAATGGTCAATGGAAAAATTATAGTACAGAAGAAGTAGCCGAAACGGTAAACAAGTTTAGCGCCGGATTGCTGAAACTAAATATATCGGCTAATGATTTTTCTCCGGAAGGAAGCGATAAAATTGCTATTATCAGTAACAATAGACCAGAATGGTTAATTACTGACTTGGCCGCTCAACAAATAGGCGCCATTTTAGTACCGGTTTACCCTACCACTAATCCTATTGAACTGCAATTTATTTTAAATGATGCTGCAGTAAAATACATATTTGTAAGTAGTGAAGATTTATTGCAAAAAGTAAATAGTATTATCGATAAAGTACCCTCTTTAAAAGGCGTATATACCTTTAATCAAATTGAAGGCGCTGCTCATTGGACAGAAGTTACCAATTTAGCAGATGATGAATCGCTTCATAAAGTAAATGAAATTAAAAAAATAATTCCTGAAGAGCATCTGGCTACCATAATTTATACATCGGGCACTACCGGAACACCCAAGGGCGTTATGCTTACCCATAAAAACCTTTGCTCTAATGTAAAGTTTGCCAAAGAAAGTTTTCCTTTTCATGATGCTCCAGACACCAAAATATTGAGCTTTCTTCCCCTGAATCATATATTCGAAAAAACAGTTTCTTACATCTATTTATTCAGCGGAATAAGAATTTATTATGCCGAAACCTTAGAAACCATTGCCGATAATTTACGTGAAATTAAGCCGGAAGGGTTTAGCACAGTCCCTCGCTTATTGGAAAAAGTGTTTGAGAAAATAATGGCTAAAGGAAGTGCGCTTACCGGCACTAAAAGAAAACTATTCTTTTGGGCAGTTGGATTAGCTGAAAAATACGACAATAGAGTG
>JBIIAP010000292.1:0-3237 GCA_044239855.1 Sediminibacterium sp.
AAAACTAGCACCACCATAGCCTACATCAAATATGATTCCTCTTTTTTGTGCCGCTAATACAAAAGGTTTTAATGTGCTATTTGCATCTACTATTTCTTCACGCGCACCACCCAATGCTGCATAAGTATGCGTATAAATATCACCGGGTCTTAGGTGTTTAAAAAATAAATCTTCGATGGACAAGTTAGGCTTTGATCCACCAAAATCAATGATTACAGGTAATTCAGCAAGTTTACCGGCTTCTACCACTCGGTCGGTTGGTATCCAGTCTTCTCCATTAAAATGAGCCAGTTTAAAACCTACTATATAATCTTTGTATTGCTTTGCAGCATTTGCAGCAAGCTTAGGATTCATGTCATTGATATCCTGCTCAAAATTGCCCCCTCGCATCCCTTCACCCACAATATTTAAAAAAGACAACACCCTGGTTTGAGAAACATCAATCACATTTTTTTTAAACGTTGCAAAGTTTTTCCATCCGGCTCCACCACAATCAACCACCGTAGTTACGCCTACTCTAAAGGTATAACCATCGGGCATTAACGCGCTCAATCCATCACTTAAATAATGATCCGGCTGTGTACCGGCAAACACGTGCGCATGTATATCTATTAATCCGGGTACCACCAATAAACCGGTTGCATCCACTACTTGTCTGGCTTCTTTTTCTGGTAAATTCTTACCTATTGCAAAAACTTTACCTGCCTTAACAGCCACATCCATTAATGCATCGATATTATTTTTAGGATCAATTACTCTGCCCCCTTTTATGAGTATATCATAATTGGAACTTGCAGGTTGTGCTGTTAATTGAAGTTGTAAAACAACCAGGGTAAATAGTAAAAATAAATACTTGTTCATAAAATAGGATTAATAAATCAATTGAAAAGTTAAGTAAAATCGGGCATTGTATATCTAATTTATAATAAAAATAAGAAAGTGAAAAAATAAAAGCGTGTTTGTGTATGATTCTGCATTTAATTCATTAATTTTTGGTTTAAATTAGAATCAAACTGCTATGAATTTTTTTGCTGCCATCCTGGTAACCAACCTACTCAATTTTTCCGCTGTAGATACCACCCAATATCAAATGACGATTGGCTCCTACACTAAAAAAGGAAACCCGGGTATTGAAGTATATTCCGTTAATGCCATTACTGGAAAGCCCAGTTTATTGTACACCAGAGAAAACGCAAACGCATCTTATTTAACCTTAGCCAATGAAGGTAAATTAATGTATGCAGTAACGGAAGGAGCCAAAGATGCTTCCTTTGTAAGTGCATACCAACTCAACAGCAGGAATGAATTCGATAAATTGAATCAGGCGCCTGTTAAGGGAGCTGCACCTTGCTTCATCACTTATCGTCCCGATAGCAAAACGGTGTACACTGCCAATTATACATCGGGTAGTGTAAGTGTTTTTAAAACAGGCGAAAAAGGAGCGTTACTTCCTGTTGCGCAGGAAATTTTTTACAATGGATCGAGTATCAACAAAGCCAGACAAGAAGCTGCACATGCTCATAAAGTAGTATTAAGTCCGGATCATTCCGCCCTATTAGTTACCGATTTGGGTAGCGATAAAATGTATCTCCATAAAATTTATGCAGATGGTTTGTTAGATGAAAACTATACAGCTATTCCAATTACTGCCGGCAACGGACCAAGACATTTTGTGTATGATTCCAAAGGAACGCATGGATATTTGATCAGTGAAATGTCGGGAACCGTTGATGTTTTTTCTATTGATCAACATAAATTCAATAAAATACAAACTGTTATTGCTGATACTTCCAGTACAAAGAGTGCTAAAGGAAGTGGCGATATTCATATCTCACCCAGTGGCAAATGGCTCATCACCACCAATAGAGTAACCAGTGAAGAATTAACTGTTTTTAAAATTGGAAGTGATGGATTACTCACTAAAATGTATCATCTACCGGTTGCACAAAGACCCCGAAATTTTAGTTTTGCTCCTTTAGGAAACTTTGTTTTTGTTGCCAGTCAGCTGGAAGATAAAGTACAGATTTTTTCTTTCAATGATTCCACAGGAGCATTAACCAATACCCATCAGGATCTTGCTGTTAAAGCACCGGTATGTGTAGTGTTTTCAGGCGAGCCTATGGAAGTAAATCCCGAAGAAAGAATCAAAAAATTAACTATTCAATTAATACCTGTTGTGCCACCCATTGCCAACTATGTAAAACAAGTTCAGGTTGGTAAATTGGTTTATTTATCGGGTCACGGACCAGATAAGCCGGGCGGTGGACAAATGTATGGACACTTAGGAAAAGATGTTACGATAGAAGAAGGTCAGCTTGCCGCGCGTCTTACCGGTATATCGATGCTCTCTACTTTAAAATCATATATCGGTGATTTAAATAAAGTAAAAAGAATTGTAAAAGTATTAGGACTGGTGAATTCTGAACCCACTTTTACGCAACAACCCATGGTTATGAACGGCTTCTCTAACCTAATGGTAGAAGTGTTTGGAGAGAGAGGAAAACATGCACGCTCTGCAGTTGGTGTTGCGGCTTTACCCAACAATATCTCTGTTGAAATTGAAATGATTGTTGAATTAAAATAAATTTATTAAACAAAATACACACCAATGAAATCACAAAACCGTCGTTCTATTTTCAAAAAAATGTTTGCTGGTATATTAGGCATTACCGGCGCATCTGTTGCTGCAAATGCTGCCAACACTTCCGCGATTGAAAAAAATGAAAAGGAAGTATTCAATGTGGAGTTTGATCAGGATGTACCGCTGTTCTCGGGTTCAACCAAGTTTGGAGGAATGGTATTTGTTGCCGGTAAAGGAGCACACTTTGAGGGCGACATTAAAGCACATACCGATCATGTTTTAAAAGAATTAGAAAAAGAACTGATTAAAGCAGGTTCTTCTATGGAAAAAGTGTTGAAAGTAAATGTTTACCTGTCCGACTTAAACGATTATAAACAAATGAATGAAGTGTATAAAGGTCGTTTTGGTGCTAACCCACCGGTAAGAACAACCGTTGCCACTTATGGCGGTGTTCCCGGAAATTCATTGGTTGAAATGGATTGCATTGCTATTGCTAATTAAATAAATTATTCATCATGAAACGTAGAGAACTTTTAAAATATTTATCTATAACCCCACTTGCAGGTGCATCCATCGCAGGCGGATTATCTAGTGCGAATGCAGCACCTAAGTCTACACCATTAAGTGTAGCTAAAAAACGCGATCTGTTTGCTGAA
>JBIIAP010000072.1:0-10642 GCA_044239855.1 Sediminibacterium sp.
CATAGATTTGGTAACATTGTCATCAACGCTTGCTGCCGGCAAATCTGATTCTATTTTGTTGTCAGTAATGGTTACACCAGGAGCAACGGGTGGGCAGTTCTCTAACGTTGCAAAGTTGAATGCTAAATCACCTTTTGGTGATATTACACTATCGTCGGATGATCCATCTATTAATCCAGCAGATACGTCAGGTATTACAAACAGAGATGCTACTCTATTTATTATTCCTGCAGCTGATGTAATTATACCAGGAGGTTTTTCTCCAAATAATGATGGAAAAGATGATTATTTTGTAATAACACATCCTATAGATAGCAAAGTAAGATTGGCAGTATTTAATCGTTGGGGTAATCCAATATTTACCAGCGATGAATATGATAACAAATGGGATGGAAGAGGGGTAAAAAGTGCGTTAGGGGACTACGTTGTTCCCGGTACGTATTATTATGTAGTAACGGTAATGTTTGCCAATGGCGAATCTAAAAAATTCGCTGGCCCATTAACCATTGTTAGATAGTTTTCAATAATAAATCCCTATCAACACTGGTGGGGATTTATTGTTAAATGACTATAGTCTTCAGCTTAACCTTAAGAAACTATCGTTGAAATATTATTTTTGAATTAAAAAAGTAACGCCCTCTATTGCCAAATGTGTTTTAGGGAAAACTGATTTAGCCTCAGCCAGAAATTCATCCAGTTCCTCGTACTTGCTACTAAAATGCCCTACAAGCAATTGGTGTGCATTTGCTTTTTTGGCTATGGTGGCAGCTTGAATCGTAGTTGAATGAAATCTTGCCGCAGCACGGTCTTCCAAAGCATGTAAGTAAGTGGCTTCATGATATATCAATGTACTGTCTTTGGCAACTTCTGCTAATCGCTCATCATAAATGGTATCTGCACAGTAGGTATAACTTCTGTTAACGGAATTAGGAACAGTTACCTGCTCATTAATAATAATCGTTCCATCTTTGGTAGTGTAGTCCATTCCCTGTTTAAGTGCATTATAATAAGCAGCTGGTATTTCAAACTGCAGTACTTTTTCTTTATCAATTTTTCGGGGAGACTTTTTCTCTCTAACGATAAAGCCCCAACAGGGAATCCTGTGTTGGGTACTGAAACATGCGACTGAAAATTTAGGCAGATCTGCTATTATGCCCTCTTTAATAAGTGGATAGAAGATCAGTTCAAAAGGTAGGTAAGTGTCGGCCACATCTAATTGCAGTTGAATAATTGTCTCTAAACCCTCCGGGCCATAAATGTGTAAAGGCTGCTCTCTTCCTAATAAACCCATGCTGGTGATGAGCCCAATTAATCCAAAATAATGGTCTCCATGTAAATGAGAAATAAATATATAGTTGAGTTTCCCTCGCTTAATTTTGTACTTAGAAAGCTGTATTTGAGTACCTTCTCCACAATCAATTAAGAGTAATTGGTCATTAATAGTAATAATTTGAGCAGTAGGATGCCTGTCGTAAGCAGGTAGTGCAGAATTATTTCCCAAAATGGTTACAGCAAACATCGGCAATATAAAATGTGATGATAATAAATAATTGACTATAAAACAAGACACTAAAGTGCCTTTTTTGCTGCTTTTGTCCGTAAATAATCATAAAAAAATTAATTTTTTCCACTAAAAAGTGTACTTTTGCCGCGATAAAAAAAAAGAAAGAATCCATTCAGGAGTCAAAAAAAATTAAGATGCCTTACTTAACAACAGAAAAAAAAGCCAGCATTTTTGCTGAATTTGGTGGAAAAGCAACCAATACCGGTTCAATTGAAGCACAAGTTGCTATATTAACTGAGCGTATTGCACACATTTCTAAGCATTTACAAGCTAATAAAAAAGACCATTCAACTCAACGTGGGTTGATGCAAATGGTTGGTCAGCGTAAGCGTTTATTAACTTACATGCAAAAGCATAACTTAACTGGTTATCGCGCATTAATTGAAAAGCTAGGTCTGAGAAAATAATTTCCCGGAAACTTTATAAAACCATTCCCAACTTGCATTTAATGTAGTTGGGAATAGTTGTTTTATCCTATCTCTTTCAATTGTTCGATCCACCAATTCAATTTTAAAATTATGTTAACACAACCTATAAGTGTAAGCTTCGACTTAGGCGGAAACCGCCAAGTTACATTGGGTACTGGCAAATTGGCTCGTCAGGCCGACGGTGCCGTTACCGTTCAGCAGGGAAACTGCGTTATAATGGCTACCGTAGTAGCCAACAAAGACCCTAAAGAAGGTCAAGATTTTTTTCCATTAAGCGTAGATTATCAGGAAAAATTTGCTTCTGCAGGTCGTATTCCGGGTTCATTCTTTAAAAGAGAAGCCCGTTTAAATGACTACGAAATATTAACCAGCCGTTTAATTGACCGCGCTTTACGTCCATTATTCCCTGAAGACTATTTATGCGATGTACAGGTATTGGTAAGTCTTGTTTCCAGCGATAATGATATCATGCCGGATGCCCTCGCTTGTTTGGCTGCATCTGCCGCATTAGCTGTTTCAGATATTCCTATTAAAGAAATTATAAGTGAAGTTAGAATAGCCCGTATTAATGGCGAATTCATTGTAAACCCTACCCGTTCTCAATTAGCTGAGTCTGATCTTGAATTCCTGATTGCCGCTACAGAAAAGAATTTAATGATGGTGGAAGGGGAAGCTAAAGAATGTGCGGAAGCAGAGTTAGTAAAAGCCCTTGAAATTGCACATGATGCGATTAGAATTCAAATTAAAGCACAGGCCGATTTAAGAGCAAAAGCTGGTGTAACCTCTAAAAGAGATTATAAAAAGCCTGAGCAAAACGAAGCAATTAAAGATAAAGTGTATGCTTTTGCTAAAGATCGTGTATACGAAATATCTCGCAAAGGATCTGCTAAACACGAACGTACGGATGCGTATAGCGCTTTAAAAGAGGAGTTGATTGCCAGCTTAGGCGAAGAAATTACCGACGGGGAGAAAAAGTTAGCTAAAAAATACTACGAAGACCTTAAATGGGAAGTAGTTAGAAATATGATTTTGGAAGATCGTGTTCGCTTAGACGGTCGTAAATTAGATGAAGTAAGACCATTGGCCATGGAAGTTGAACCACTTCCTACTCCACACGGATCAGCTTTATTTACCAGAGGCGAAACACAATCATTAACAACAGTTACTTTCGGAACTAAATTAGATGAATTATTAGCTGAAACAGCTGCTAAATCAGACTATAGCAAATTCTTCCTGCATTATAATTTCCCGCCATTTTCAACCGGTGAAGTTAAAATGATGCGCGGAGTAGGCAGGAGAGAAGTTGGGCATGGCAACCTTGCACAGCGCTCTTTAAAGCAAATGATGCCGGGTAACGATTATGCTTACACAGTTAGAGTGGTTAGTGATATCCTGGAAAGTAATGGATCTTCTTCAATGGCTACAGTTTGTGCCGGCTCTCTGGCATTAATGGATGCTGGTGTTCCGGTAGCTAAACACGTTAGTGGCGTAGCAATGGGATTAATTTCCAGAGAAGATGGCAAATACGCAATTTTAACCGATATCCTTGGTGATGAAGATCATTTGGGAGATATGGATTTTAAAGTAACCGGCACTAAAGATGGTATCTGTGGTGTGCAGATGGATATTAAAGTTGATGGTTTAAGTATGGCTGTAATGATGGAAGCATTAGATCAAGCCAGAAAAGGTCGTTTACATATTTTAGATGCGATGTACCAATGCATTGATGCTCCTCGTTCCGATGTGAAGCCTCATGCTCCTCGTATGGTTAAATTATTCATCGATAAAGAATTTATTGGTGCGGTAATTGGACCGGGGGGTAAAGTGATTCAAGAAATTCAGCGTGAAACCGGCGCCACAGTTAACATTGAAGAAGTTGGAAATGTGGGCGAAGTAAGTATCTTCTCTGCAAATAAAGAAAGCCTTGATAAAGCAGTTAACTGGGTTCGTGGAATCACAGCTGTTCCTCAAGTGGGTGATGAGTATGAAGGACCTGTTAAAGGAATTAAAGAGTTTGGCGCCTTTATTGAATTTATGCCCGGCAAACAAGGATTATTGCACATCAGTGAAATCAGCTGGAGTCGTTTAGAAACGATGGAAGGCTTATTTAAAGAAGGGGATATGGTAAAAGTTAAATTGGTAGGTTTAGATCCTAAAACAGGTAAGTTTAAATTGAGCAGAAAAGTGTTGATGCCTCGCCCGGAAAGTAAACCGAGAGATGAGCAAGCCAACAATGGATAATAATACCTTCTTATAATTCGTTATAAAATGGTCCGTAAAACACGGGCCATTTTTTTTAGATTAATTAACCCTATGGAGCATTACATACAAATAGAAATCACATCAATTGAAGAATCTGACGCCGCAATTGCAATTGCGGAATTAAGTGAAATAGGTTTTGATGGTTTTTTAGAAGAAGAAAAAATATTGAAAGCTTATTGTAAAGAATCCGACTTGCAAAAAGAAGCATTAAATAATTTAATGAATAGACTTAATTTATCCTATTCATTATCAATACTTAAGAATGAAAATTGGAATACTATTTGGGAAGCTAATTTCAGCCCGGTTCAAGTAGATGATTTTGTAGGTATCAGGGCTTCCTTCCATGAACCAATGAGGGATGTTCAACATGAATTGGTTATCACGCCTAAAATGAGTTTTGGTACCGGACATCATGCTACTACGTTTACTGTAATGCAATTGATGCGTTCCATTGACTTTAATGGTAAAAAAGTATTTGATTTTGGTACCGGCACCGGTATATTGGCAATTTTGGCTGAAAAACTGGGTGCTGAATATATTTTAGCTGTTGACAACGACGATTGGTGTATAGAAAATGCTTCAGAAAATACTTTAATTAATCAGTGCAAAAACATTGAAATTCAGAAAGTTGATAAGGTAAATGATGGTTGGAGGTTTGACGTAGTTATTGCTAATATCAACCGCCATATCATTGAAGCTAATTTATCTAATTTATCGGCTGTTTTACTCCCTCATAGCACTTTAATCCTGAGTGGGTTATTGCAATCCGATGAAATGGACATATTATCTGCATGTAAATTACTAGGACTAAATCATCAACAAACAAGTATAAAAGACGGCTGGATTGCCATATATTTAACAAAAAAATAATATTGTTGTGTTATTTTTTTATTATTTTAATTGCTAAGACATATCTTTGTAACACATTTTACCTAAAAATGAACGAAGCCCTTCTAATAATCCTAGCTTACCTCATTGGTTCAATACCTACGGCTGTTTGGGTAAGTAAATACTTCTTTAATATCGACATTCGTGAATATGGTAGCGGCAATGCCGGAGCAACTAATACATTTAGAGTATTGGGGGCTAAATGGGGCACTTTTGTAATGTCAATTGATGTGCTTAAAGGGGTAATCGCAACTTCACTATACATATTATTGCCGTATTATCTAACCGACGAGTGGGACAGGACTAATTTTATGATAGGATTAGGATTGGCTTCCGTACTTGGGCATATTTTCCCCATCTGGGCAAATTTCAGGGGCGGAAAGGGGGTCGCCACTTTATTAGGAATGGCTGTTGCTATACAACCATTGGTCGCTTTATGTTGTATTGGCGTATTCTTGATTGTTTTATATTTAACACGTTTTGTTTCATTAAGTTCAATATTGGCAGGAATTTCTTTTATGGTGTTCATTCTCTTTATTTTCAATGAGAAAGAAACATTATATAGAGTTTTTGCTGTATTAGTTGCCTTAATGGTAGTCTTAACTCATCAAAAAAACATCTCCCGGATTATTAAAGGTACGGAAAGCAAAATCCCTTTGTTTAAGCACCGCGACCGTAAAAAAGATAAAAAATAACCAGATTCATTATTTTCTTTCCTCAATAATTTATAAGTAATAATCAAGTATGAAAAAGTTCCTGTTAGTGGGCAGTTTGTGTGTGTCATTATGTGTGTTCAATTCTTGTCAACGTAATGCAATTACTGGCAGACAACAATTGGCATTAGTTTCAGAATCAGAAGTACAATCGCTTGCTGCAAGTCAATATAAATCCTTTTTAGGATCTAATAAAGTAGCATCATTGGGTACCAAAGATGCAGAAATGGTTAAACGTGTTGGAAACAAAATTATTAAAGCAATTACCAGTTATTATACCAATAAAGGACTTGCAGCTGAATTACAAGGCTATCAGTGGGAAGTAAACCTGGTGGAGAACAAGGAAATGAATGCATGGTGTATGCCGGGCGGTAAGATTGTAGTGTATACCGGGTTATTGCCCGTTACGCAAGATGAAGCTTCTTTAGCAGTGGTAATGGGGCATGAAATTGCACATGCATTAGCCAAGCACGGTAGTGAAAGAATGAGCCAGTCTATGGTTCAGCAAGGCCTCGGATTGGGTATTTCTGCTGCACTATCCACTAAACCCGAACAAACTCAAAGCATCTTTAATACAGCGTATGGTATCGGTTCCAATATTGCAATGCCTGCATTTAGCAGAAAGCATGAATTGGAAGCGGATCGTTTTGGATTGATGTTTTCCTCGTTAGCCGGTTATGATCCCCGTAAAGCAATAACTTTTTGGCAACGCATGTCAACCGCTTCAGGAGGGGGAAATACGCCTAGTTTATTCAGTACCCACCCTAGTGACGAGGTGCGAATAGCTGAATTACAAAAGATTATGGATGATATGGTTAAAAATTATTACAAAAAACCGTAACATTTTTTTAACTTTGCATTCTTTATTGCTTAATAAACTTCCTTTAAGGCATGTCTAATTTATCTGTGCTCGAGAAACTCCAGTTAAAGGATGAGAAGAATCTACTGATTCAGGGATTACCTTCTTCAATTGAAAAACTCTTCGTAAAGCTCACTTACGCTAAAAATGTAACTCCCCTGTTAAAAAGCAGAAAGTTAGATTTCGCATTGGTATTTGCATTGAGTCAGCAACAGTTGAACAACGTTTTAAACGAGGTATTTCCTGCTTTAAATGACGAAAGTAAACTTTGGGTAGCTTACCCAAAAGCAACCAGTAAAATAGCAAGCGATTTAAACCGCGATTGTAGCTGGGAGTGTTTAACCCAAAAAGGGTATGAATGTGTTCGTCAGGTGGCATTAGACCATGTATGGAGTGCAATGCGTTTTACAAAACTTGATCAGATACCCAATAAAGACAGAAGTTTTGTAGAATCTAAACCGCTTGAATTCAATGGAATTGATTTTGAAAAAAGGTTGGTAAAAGCTCCGGTTGAATTAGAGCACTTATTTACCACCCACGAAGAAGCGAAAGAATTCTTTGCATCGCTGTCTTTTACCAACCAAAAAGAATATGTAACCTGGATTGAGGGTGCTAAAAAAGAAGAAACTCGTCAGAGAAGACTAGAAACTGCATTAGAGAAATTATTAGCAGGTAAGCAAAATCCAAGCGAAAAATAATCAACTAATACTAACTCCCCGTTAGCCACCTATTTTAAATAGGTGGCTTTTTTTGTGCAATTTGGACCGTTAAAAACATTTCATTTCAGGTATAAATACTTGTTTTTTACGTCCAAAGCTTATATATTTTTGAGTTCTGTAATGATTGAAAGACAGCCTTTTGGGTGACTATTAAATTCCACTTTTCTTAGAAATTCCAACAATTTAAAACCAGTCAATCACAATGTAAAACATGCTGTGGTTGATTTAAAAAAATCCTACGATTACTAAAGTAAGTCTCGTTGCTTCATGCGACCAATTTACGCCTTAGTAGTAGTAGAAATGGAGTAGTATGAGTAGTATAAAGAATATATGGTTATCATTAGTATGCTTAATAGCTGCAAGTATATGTTTTGCGCAAAGTACTTCGTTGAATACAGAAGATATCCAATCCTTTAATTCGGCCAAGGCTTTACTGCAAAATATAAAAGATCACAATAAATTTATTTCCTCAACAAGCGCTTTAGATGCTTCTACTTTACCAGTCGGTATAAAATTTGGCACTAAATCATCCGGAGCCATTCTTGCAGTGGATAATTCTATAGTTACAGGTCGGGGTGGTCTATTTGGTATGGTTGCTGAATTAAATCTCCCCATGCTTAAGAACCCCATTTTGTTTAAAGGAATGGACATTGCTTTTAATCCCGGCGGCATTGGTTTTTCCGGACAAAGTAGATTGGTATTAATGGCGCCCATTCAAGAAAATGTTACCAGCAAAATAAAACTGGTATTACCGGCAGATGGCAGCACCTATATTGAATGGGGATGTGATGGACTGAAGAATATTCACCTGAAAGGTTTTTTTGTTTTTGATAAAACGTTAATCGTTCCCGATTCATCGAGTGGAAATATGCAAGCAGTTCAAGCCAATTTTGAAGTGAGTTTTACCGACCCGGCTAATTTTATGATTACGGCAGATATTACCCCTTTTACTTTAGCGCAAAACAACGAGTTCTCTTTTAAAGTAGCGCAACTCACTGCGGATTTTAGTGATAAAGAAAATCCCAAAACTGCGGTATTCCCTATAATTTACCAACAACAATATAGAAGCGATTTGAATTTATGGAAAGGTTTTTACATTAAAGAATCCACCGTATCATTACCTGCTTACTTCTCCGGTAAAAATGGTAGAACTACGCTACAGGCCAACGATTTATTAATTGATGAACAAGGAGTGAGTGGTAGAATTGCTGCTAAAAATGTACTCTCACAAAAAGACAATACACTGCCTTGGCCAATATCTATTGATGATATTGAAATTGAAATCATTCAAAACAAACTAACAAAAGGAAAATTAGCCGGAAGGATGAATGTTCCTTTTTTGAATACAGACTCGTTGATGTATGCAGCTGAAATGAAAGAGAATGAACAGCATCAGTGGGATTATCGTTTCTTCCTGGCATTGGGAGAAAACAAAGTATTCCGTAACCCTTTTGGCGGCGAAATTATACTCGCTAAAAATTCTTCTTTTGTACTGAATAAAGTAAATGGAGAATTGGAAGGATCCGCTTCTTTAAATGGAATAATTAGGGCAGAGCTCGCTTCGCTTAATTCGGGGGATATTAAATTTGAGCAGCTAACCATTTCTAGTAAAGCGCCCTACTTAATAGGAGGAAAGTTCGATTTAGGAAGTACGAAAGCAGCTAAGTTTGCAAATTTTTCTTTGTCGTTTGAGAACATCGGACTAAATATCAACCATGGGAAAATGGGCCTAATGTTCGATGCTAAAATGGCGCTGCTGAATAGTGCCGATAAAGGCGGCGGTGTAACATTGGGTTGTATGTTAAAAGCCTCGGTTTCTGAAGAACAAATGCAGAATGGCAAAGGGGCTTATTATACAAAGCACCAATTTAAAACTGATGGGATTGAGGTTAATAAAATTGGGGTAAATGTAACACTGGGTGCTTTCAGTATTGATGGGGTTATTGGGTATATTCAAAATGATGATCAAGAAGAATTTACGGGAAAGCTAAATATGAAAATGCCGGTTCTTTCTGATAAAGTAACCATCAATGCAAATTTCGGCAGCACAAAAGATTTCCGGTATTTTCATTTTGATGTTTTTGCTCCCACTAAAGGGATCCCTTTTTTAATGGGTACACAAATAAATGGTATCATTGGTGGTGTTTCTTATAGAATGTCTAAGCCGGGCAATCCTTCTGCTAAACCTGATTTAAGTTTGTTTACTATTGATGGTACCGCTAATACTGCAACAACACAAAAAAACGCTGCTATTTTATCTTCCGGTTATATTCCAGATCCTCAAGCCGGTATGCATTTTATGGGTGGATTACTGTTTTCAGATAAATCCAAAAAAGTACTCAATGCTAACTTATTGTTAGAATTGGCCTTTAATAAAAACAATGGATTGAAATTTATTCAGTTTACTGGGGTGGCTTATCTGTTGACACCAGCTAAAAAATTCAATCCCAACATTTCTACTTTCAACCCAACAATAAAAGTCGAAAAAATTCCGGACGATGAAATGATAGAAGGGGAACAGTTCTATGCAAAAATGCAAGTCAATTATGATTTTATAAATAGTGTGTTCCATGCAAACTTGTCTGCTTACCTCAATATTCAAGGAATTTTAAAAGGCATCGACAATGGTAGGATAGGTGAAGCAGTTATTCATTTTGATCCAAATGATTGGTATGTGTATGTTGGTAGACCCTCAAAACCAATTGGTCTGGATATTGCCGGTGTTGCCAAGTCGCAAAGCTATTTTATGGTGGGCTCCAAAATAGAATCGATGCCACCACCTCCTGCTGAAGTTACCAGTATTTTAGGAGATCAAAATAACGATATCAGCAGTTATTTAGAATCTTATGCTACAGGAAGAGGAATCGCATTTGGTGCGCGAATTAATGTTGGGTTTGACAAAGAAGTCCGCCCATTTTATGCAATGATTAAAGTTGGCGCAGGTGCTGATATTATGTTTAGGCAATATGCCAATGTGAAGTGTAAAGGAGAAAGTGGTGAAATTGGATGGAATGGTTGGTATGCATCCGGACAAGCCTATGCTTACTTAATGGCTAGAGTAGGGGTAAAAGTGGGCAGAAAAAATTTCAACATTATGGATGCCGGATTAGCCGCTTTGTTGCAGGCGCAATTACCTAATCCTTCTTGGTTTTCGGGGCAATTTGCAGGTAGATTTAGTGTATTGGGTGGGCTCGTAAAAGGAAACTTTA
>JBIIAP010000073.1:0-10624 GCA_044239855.1 Sediminibacterium sp.
ATAGCCAATGTATTGTACCAGCAAGAAATAATTGACCCACGCAACAAAGCTTATGGCTTAGATTATGTACATAAAAATGATCGACCCTTTTATTGTAAAGAAGCGATTGATATGCTTGCAAACAATAAAGCAATAGAAGCCGATAAAAAATTTTATTTACAAATACTAAATAATTGGAAGGCTAAACAATCTTCTGCTAAACCAATATTTTATATCATTACAACAAGTGGCGGCGGAACACGAAGTGCATGCTTTACCATGAATGTTCTACAGGAACTCAATCTTTTAACCAAGGGTGAATTGATGAAAAAAACATTCCTGATAAATGGAGC
The DNA here is from genome assembly GCA_044239855.1 of Sediminibacterium sp. Lineage (GTDB taxonomy): Bacteria > Bacteroidota > Bacteroidia > Chitinophagales > Chitinophagaceae > Sediminibacterium. Next base: position 333 of record JBIIAP010000073.1, read on the forward strand.
ATCAGGTGGTATGTTAGGGGCTGCTTATTTTAGGGAATTGTATTTTGAGAAACTAAAAGGGCGTGATATTAATTTGCAGGACAAAAAATACACCGCCAATATTTCTAAAGATTTACTCAGTCCGGTATTCTCCTCTTATCTTACCAGAGACTTATTGAGTCCCGTTCAGAAATTCACCTACAACGGATTTAAATACAACAAAGACAGGGGTTATGCATTTGAACAAAAATTAAATTTAATTACGGAAGGCATTTTAAATAAACCTATTTCGGCATATAAAGACGCAGAAGCAAAAGCAACCATACCGGTTATGTTTTTTAATACGGTAATTACAAGAGATGGCAGAAAAATGATTATGGCAAGCAGTCCGGTTAGGTTTTTGATGAAGCCGCCGGTTGATCAAAATAAGGTACATGCTTTTGAAGCAGATGCGATTGATTTCAATTCCTTTTTAAAAAATCAGCACAGCGATCAAATCAGCATTCTTTCTGCATTAAGAATGAATGCCACATTCCCTTATGTGTTACCCAATGTTTGGTTACCTACCAACCCAATTATTGATGTGATGGATGCTGGTATACGGGATAATTATGGACAAGAATCTGCCCTGCGATTTATAGAAGTATTTAAAGAATGGCTCAAAGAAAACACGAGTAGTGTAGTGTTAATTCAAATCAGAGATCGTAAAATGAGCGATTGGGAAAAACCATTGGGTGGTAATTCCCTGAGCAGCTTTTTTACTAAACCATTTTTAGTGTTGCAAAACAACTGGTTTAAAATGCAAGACTATAGTCAGCATGATCAGTTAACTTATCTATCCAAAAGTTATGGCAGCAATTTTCATCATCTGGCATTTCAGTATATGCCCACTAAAAAAGAAGCAGCTGCCAGTTTGAGCTTTCACCTTACAGCCGCAGAAAAAAATGATATTACCCATGCGCTGAATAACCCAATTAATCAGCAGGAATTTGAAAAATTAAAATGGATAATGGGTAATGCACAATGGACAATGGATAATTGACAATTGTCCATTATCAATTAGCCATTGTCCATTCCTACGGTTGTATCAATAAAAACGCGTCTTTGATTATTTCAATATTCAATTCTTCAAAAGTTTCTTTGGGTTCACCATCAATATGTAAAGGGGCTAATTTAAGATTGCGAATGGTTAAGGAGGGTGTTTGAAAATAAATTACACTCTTGTTGCTCATATCTTCTACCAGCTGTTGTAATTTGTTGTTGCCACGCATTTGTCGCAGTATAGCAAATGGCAATTTCGCTTTATTCATTTTCTGAACAATTACAATATCCAGTAACCCGTCTGATAAACTTGCTTGTGGAGCAATGGTGGCATTATTACCAAATTGATTACTATTGGCTATGCTGATAAAAAACGCATCGGTAAAAAAAGAGAAGCTGTCTATCGTAACTTCAAATTGATAAGGATTGGCTTTAAAATAATTGATAATACTTTGTTGGGTATACGTAAATAATCCGCGAGTAGATTTTTGTGCAAAATCATGCGCAACCTGTGCGTCAAATCCTATGCCACTGAGCATACAAGAATATGCTCCATTAATGGTAAATGCATCAATTGGTTTTGCCTCTCCTTTAAAAATAATTTTTAAGGCCGATTTTAATCTGACGGGTATATTAGCAGCTCTTGCCAAGCCATTACCAGAGCCTGCGGGTATAATTCCAAAACATACACCTGTTTCTCTAAGGGCATTGGTAACTTGGTTAACCGTACCATCACCACCAAGCATTACTACATCGGTATAATGTTCTTTTGAAATTAGTTCTCTTACTGAGTCATAATTTCCGGTAGCATTAGTTGGTAAAACAATAAAAGGTATTTGTTTGAGCGCAGTTTCTTTCTCAATTAATAACCTGATATTATTCTTTTTTGATGTGCCCGAAATAGGATTAATCAAATAAATAATTTTTCTCTCCATAAAATCAACAATCGATCAATAAAACTACCACTTAATTAGCGCACTTGCCCAAGTAAATCCACTGCCAAATGCAGCCAGACAAACTAAATCGCCTTCCTTTATTTTACCGGCTTCCCAGGCTTCGCAAAGTGCTATAGGAACAGAGGCAGCTGTTGTGTTACCATATTTTTGAATATTGTTGAATACCTTATCATCCGATAATTTTAATTTTTGTTGTACAAACTGACTGATGCGCAAATTAGCCTGATGCGGAATCAACATGTCAATATCAGTAGTGGTAAAATTATTTTTTGTAAGCGCTTCCATTATTACTTCCGGAAACTTTACTACTGCTTTTTTAAATACAGCTGGTCCATCCATGTAAGGAAACTGCTGCGCTTTATCCAGCATTTGTTTACTAAAAAACATTTCGCCAATTGCTGCATCATCATAATCTGCATAGTTTTTAGCAGCCCAATGGTTGGCATGGGTACCGGGATTGTACATCGCTAATATTTCTGCTGCTTCTCCATCACTGTGTAAATGGGTACTTAAAATACCCTGCCCTTCATTGGTTGCCGGTTGTAAAACCACCGCACCTGCACCATCCCCAAAAATTACTGATACATTTCTGCCACGGGTAGAAAAATCAAGACCGAATGAATGTTTTTCACTTCCAATTACCAATATGTTTTTATACATACCAGTCTTAATAAATTGGTCGGCAACGCTAAGTGCGTAAACAAATCCACTACATTGATTGCGTATATCTAAGGCACCAATTTCCTTCATGTTCATAGCACGTTGAACCAATACCCCACAACCCGGAAAATAATAGTCGGGCGATAAAGTTGCAAAAACAATAAAATCTATTTCTTCGGCAGTAGTACCCGCTCGCTCTATCGCTATTTTAGCTGCTTCCACCGCCATGGTAGTAGTGGTTTCTTCGGTACGATGGGCATACCTGCGCGCCTCTATACCAGTCCTTTCCTGTATCCATTCATCACTGGTTTCCATATATTTGGTGAGGTCATTATTGGTAACTTCATTGGCAGGTAAATATTTACCGATGCCAGCAATTTTGCTTGAAAACATAAACAATCGTTTTAGTTGGTTGAAGGTAAGTAAGTAACTTTATCTTTTATTGGAAAGCTTAAATAATTTATGGTTGTAAAGACTTTATTTTTAACACATTCGTCATAAATAAAGCGGTTTCTTTTTTTACCGAAACAATATCTTTAGACACAATAGGAGAAGCTAATACATGGCTTTCTGCATTGGGTATGGCCACCATACTTTTTAATACTGCCGGTGTTTTAATTTGATTAAACATCTCTTTCATCGCCGAAACTTTTACTACCGGATCCTGGTGTTGTTCATCTTTATAATAGTAAAGTACCAATGTTGGTTGATGTACTTTTTCAAAAGTAGCAGGCACCATACTTGTTTCAACAAACTCTTCTAGTTGCACCACGGCTTCTAATCGGTATATTCTGTTCCAGTATTGATTGTATTCCGGAAAGTTTTTTGAAACTACATTGTAATTAGATTTTTTAACTAAGCGCGCAATTTGTAAGCCCCATGGATTATTTAATAACCAGGCATTGGGGTCATTAATTGCAATATTGGGAGAGTATAAAAGCAACCCACCAATTTCCGGATAAGCAGCAGCTAATTGTATAGCCAGTGTACCACCGGTAGAAGTACCCATTAAAATGACGGTATCGCCTAATTCTTTTCCAATGGCATAAGCTTCTTTAGCTGTTTCCCATAAATTGTCGGAAGTAATATTCAGTAAGGTTTCAGACGTATCTATACCATGCTGTGAAAGACGGGCTAAATATAAATTGCATCCAAATTGTTTGGCAATTTGTCGGTGTACCGGATTGCCTTCTTCCTGTGAAGCACTAAATCCATGCAAGTAAACTATTGCATATTTTGTTTTTTGTTTCAACGAATCATTTGCCCACACAATTCTAGCTTCATTATTGGGCTTTATTTTATGAGCAGCTTCTTGCTTTGCAATATGTTTTTCCAGTTCAATAGCAGCGGAGGGCACTTGTGGCAAGTTGTTGCTATATAGTGGCTTTGCAGGTTGGGGGCCTAAAAAATAAAGACCCGTAAGAATCACCAACACCATCAAAAATATTTTAAATCCGCGCATTTTTTATTTTAAAACTACCATCATTTAATTGATTCACCAAGCACATCTTCATAAATGAATAAGAAACAAAGATAAGTTCAACTAAACTTTAAAATGAGCTTATTTTCTGTAGTTCAGCCTTCAGATTGAAATAAAAATGCATATATAGAAGGTTTAAATCTAGAATATATGGGCAAATACCCCCAATTCTTACAATTGATAACAGAATATTGACCTTTTTTTACTTGCTGCCCCGTTGTAAAAGCGTACCTTTGCCGCTCAAATAAATCGTATGAATTGCGTAAGTAATTGATACTGATACAAATACAATATAATGGAAATAAGAAACATTGCCATCATCGCACACGTTGACCATGGCAAAACAACTTTGGTGGACAGGATTTTACACGCAACCAAGGTTTTTAGAGAAAATCAGGACGCTGGTGAGTTGATTATGGACAGCAACGATCTTGAAAAAGAACGCGGAATTACCATCTTCAGTAAAAATGCTGCCGTTACTTACAACGACATTAAAATTAATGTGATAGATACACCGGGTCACAGTGACTTTGGTGGTGAGGTGGAGCGTGTATTGAAAATGGCGGATGGGGTTATTTTATTGGTAGATGCTTTTGAAGGACCAATGCCTCAAACTCGTTTTGTATTGCAAAAAGCATTACAGTTAAACTTGCACCCGATTGTAGTAATCAATAAAGTAGACAAACCAAACTGCCGTCCGGATGAAGTTCATGACGCTGTTTTTGAATTGTTCTTTAATTTAGATGCTACCGAAGAGCAGCTGAATTTCCCTACTTTCTATGGTAGTGGTAAAAACGGTTGGTTCAATGATAGTTTAACGCAAACAGAAGATATTCTTCCATTAATGGATGGTATCGTTAAATATGTACCGGCTCCTAAAGTTTCTGAGGGTGCTTTACAGTTACAAATTACTTCATTAGACTATTCTTCTTTTTTAGGCCGAATAGCTATTGGTAAAGTAACCAGAGGTTCTATTAAAGAAAGCCAAATGATTGCTTTGGTACAAGCAGATGGTTCTATTAAAAAGAGCCGTGTAAAAGAATTGTATGTGTTTGAAGGAATGGGTAAGCGTAAGGTTACTGAAGTACTTTGCGGTGATCTTTGTGCCGTAGTAGGATTAGAAGAATTTAATATTGGTGATACCATTGCCGATTCAGAAAATCCGGAAGGATTGCCCATTATTAGTGTAGATGAACCTACCATGAGCATGACTTTCAGCATTAACAACTCTCCTTTCTTTGGTAAAGACGGTAAGTTTGTTACTTCTCGTCACCTGAGAGATCGTTTGATGAAAGAAACTGAAAAAAATCTTGCATTAAGAGTAGAAGATACGGATAGTGCAGATAGTTTCTTAGTATATGGTAGAGGTATTCTTCATTTGGGTGTATTGGTAGAAACCATGCGTAGAGAAGGGTATGAGCTAACAGTAGGTAATCCGCAGGTATTGATAAAAACCATAGATGGCAAAAAGCATGAACCTTTTGAAAATTTGGTAGTAGATGTACCATCCGATTTTAGTGGTAAAGTAATTGATTTAGTTACGCAACGTAAAGGCGAAATGCAAATTATGGAAAGCAAAGGAGAGATGCAACATCTTGAATTTGAAATTCCTTCAAGAGGCTTAATTGGCTTACGTTCTCAAATGTTAACCAATACTGCCGGAGAAGCTGTAATGGCGCACCGCTTTATTGAATACAAACCCTGGAAGGGGCCAATTCCCGGAAGAAACAATGGTGTATTAATTAATAAGTTTCAAGGAACTACCACCGCATACTCTATTGATAAATTACAAGATAGAGGTAGCTTTTTCATTGATCCGGGAGATGAAGTATATGTAGGTCAAATTATTGCCGAACATATTAAACCGGGAGATTTAAATGTAAACGCAGTTGAAGCTAAAAAACTAACCAACCACCGTGCTAGTGGTAGTGATGATAGCGTTCGTATTACGCCTAAATTACAGTTTACTTTAGAGGAGTGTATGGAATATATTCAACAAGATGAGTGTATTGAAGTTACGCCAAAAGTTATCCGTATGCGCAAAACTATTTTGGACGAAGAAGATCGTAAGAAAGCTTCTCGTACGATGAAGACAGATGCTGTTGGATAAATAGTAATTGATATTTGATTAAAAAAGCTATCGCGATTTATATCCGATAGCTTTTTTATGGAGAAAAGGCCAGTGGTTGACTATGCAATTTTCTCCATGCTTTGAACCTGTCCTTAATAAATTCCAGCAAACCCACATAGCTCATTAAATGCAGTCTTATCACAGTAATCATATTGGCAAACGCCTTTTTCGTTGCCGCCTTTTTTCTTATAACAACCATCAATAATTGAGCGATCAATACACATTAAACCTGCATTTTTATGGCATTTGAGCGCTCTCCCCAACAATATTTCAGCGGGAAGTTTTGTTTTATTTGCTTAAATAAGCGTTTTATCATCCAGCGATTTTTATAAACAGTTGCAATTTGGTTTGCAGGTAATGTGAAATTGTTTGTAACAAATACATATTGCTTGCCATCTTCCGATAAATACATAATACACCATATAAAAGGCTCACCAGATGTACCCGAAACGGCAAACTCTTGTAGTACCGATTAGCCTGATGCTTCCTGCCTGATTGCTGTATCTAAGAACTGGGTATTACATCTAATATCTGAGATAATACCGGCTGTCCGACAAATTTTTCAACTTCGTTCATTAGTTATTGTTTAGTGGTGGTAAATCAAACTTAACTAATAAGGGTGACTCTAACGAGTCACCCTTATTTATGCGCTTTTTATTTTAATTTAGTCGGACAATAATGTAAAATAACTATTTTTACAGCCAAGTACGCATTATTTATTATTTAAAACCAATTATCTAAGTGCTATTCAATTCGTTTGAATTTATTATATTTCTACCAATTGTTTCTATTTTATATTGGTTTGTATTTAAAAAATCTCTTAGATGGCAGAATCTATTAGTGCTAACTGCTAGTTATTTTTTCTATGGGTGGTGGAGTTTTAAATTCCTGGGATTATTAGTCATCTCTACTCTATTAGATTATTGCTACGGATTTTTGGTAGCGTCTCCTAACAAACTAAAGTCAAAAATATTTTTATGGGCTAGTATTGTCAATAACTTAGGAATACTGGCAGTATTTAAATATTATAACTTCTTTGCATTACAATTTCAGCAAGCATTTGAATTAATAGGAATTAGAACCAACCCATTGCTGTTAGATATAGCATTACCGATTGGTATTTCTTTTTACACATTCCATGGCATGTCATACGTGTTTGATATTTATAGGGGCAAACAAAAGCCGGTGAATAATTTTATTGAATACGCCGTGTTTGTTTCCTTTTTTCCGTTATTAGTTGCCGGACCTATAGAAAGAGCGAATCATTTACTACCTCAAGTTCAGCAGAAACGATTGTTCAACTACACACAAGCTATTGATGGCTGTAGATTAATACTTTGGGGACTAGCTAAAAAGGTAATTTTAGCTGATTATTTAGCCGGAATAGCAGACAATGCATTTAATAATTATGCGCAGTATGATGGGTTGTCATTAATTATAGGTGCCATAGCCTTCTCCTTTCAAATTTATGGAGACTTCAGCGGTTATTCAGATATTGCAATAGGTACCGCCAAATTATTTGGTTTTGAATTATTGAGTAATTTTAAGTTCCCTTACTTTTCAAGGGACATTGCAGAATTTTGGCGGAGATGGCATATATCACTTTCTAGCTGGTTTAAAGATTATTTGTATATACCATTGGGTGGATCCCACAATGGAACTTTTAAAGCAGTTAGAAATACGTTTATCATTTTTTTAATTAGTGGATTTTGGCATGGCGCGAGCTGGAATTTTATTATATGGGGTGGTATTCATGCCTGTGCATTTTTACCTTTGCTTTTATTAAAACGTAACAGAATTTTTGTAACTAACATTGTTGCTGAAGATAGGCGATTGCCGAATTGGAGAGAAATATGGCAGATGGCCACTACCTTTATGTTTGTTACTATAGCATGGATATTTTTTAGAGCACAAAATCTTGAGCATGCTATAGGTTATATTACACAAATCTTAACAAGCATCATACATCAACCGGCTTCCATACTCAAACCTAGAGGTTTAACTACATTTATATATATCACACCATTTGTTTTAATAGATTGGTGGCAAAGAAGAGATGAACGAATCCTTAAAGTTCCAAGTAACAAAATTATTAGAATAGTTATTTATTATTTTATAGTGTATAAATGTATTTTATTAATGGGAGAGCAATCAACATTCATTTATTTCCAATTTTAGTTACTCAATGAATCGTAAGCTGAGCGTGTATACGAACCAACATGTTTAATAGGCGAATACACCATGCGAAAAAAATATAAAAATATTGAAATACAGTTAGCCAGATACTAAAGTTTCCATGCAAGCCCAAAAGTACATAAAGCGAATACCATGTAACCTTTAAAATAAAAGTACTCATATGAAAGTATTAATAAAAAAATCTTTAATAACATTTTCCCCATTTTTAATATTCCTTGTATTTATTTTTTATTGGGATCCTTTTAAGATATATTGGGACTATGATAATTATTATCAAAACAATAGAATAGGATCTAACAGAGAATACATCTGCTTGCAACTTTTCAAAAAAAAAATGAAAACAACCGAACTTAATTCTTTCATTATTGGAAGCTCCCGAAGTCAGGTATTTAATGCTTCAATATGGAAAAATTTACTAGGAGACCAAAAAGATGAAGTAAGGCCTTTTCATTTTGACGCCTCGGGGTTGGGGCTTTTCCGAGCCCGTAATCTTATTAAATACATTGATAAAAAAGTAAAAAAAATAGATCATGTTTTGTTACTTGTAGACAATGAATTTCTTAGTGAGTTGAATTATCCGGAAGGTCTATTATATATTGAACCACCAGAAATAGCAGGTCAATCTATTTTTCATTATCAATTAACTTTTATTAAAGCTTGTTTTGACCCTTATTTTTTATACTACAACTTAGTTTATAACACAACTAATAGGTACTCTGAAAATATGTTCAAATATATCGACAGAATAGAATATCCATATCAGTCAAACAATGAAACCGCCGATCTTTATTATAGTGCAAATACTGCAATTAAAATCGATTCAATTAACTATTATAAAAAAATGTTTGAAAGAAAGGCTTTTTATGAAAGAAGCCCCACAGAAATTGTATCAGAAGTTATTATGAAAGACTACAATCGAAAACTCATAAATGAAATAGCTGATATATTCAAAAAACATCAAACTAAGGTAAAAGTTATAGTTTCTCCATTATATACCCAAATAAAGATTAATCCAGCGGATCTGCAATTTTTGATTGACACTTTTGGAGAACAAAATGTTACGGATTTTTCTGGAATTAATGATATCACCAACAATATTGCAAATTATTATGAATCATATCATTATAAATATTATGTTGCAACTGAGATCATGCAACGTGTTTATCAGCCAAAAAAACGCTAATTTATAGTTACTGTAAAGAAAATGCTATTTAATTTTTTTTTAAATAGTTATCTAAGAAGCAAATGACTTTCTATATGGTAAACGATGCAATCAATACGTGCAAGATTTGTAAAAATATTGAAGGATGATTGGTAATGCTAAAAACAGTCGGCCAAGAAAGGAGGCAAATCCTTCCCAAAAGAGCGGGATCGTCTAAACCTATTTGTAGACAGCTAAGTTTAGCTAATTGGCTTGTTTAGGGTATCCCAAAGTAAATCTTTGAGTTCTGTTAACCCTTTATTGGTTACTGATGATATAAATACATGCGGAATTTCAGATGGCAACTCTGCGCTTATGGCTTCTTTTAATTCATTGTCCAGCATATCACTTTTGCTGATGGCAATAATGAAATCTTTCTGGAGCATTTCCTCATTATAAGACTTAAGTTCCTGACGCAGGATATTAAATTCCTTTTTATGATCCGAACTATCTGCCGGTATTAAAAATAGCAAAACAGAGTTTCGTTCAATATGTCTTAAAAAGCGATGGCCTAATCCTTTACCTTCTGCAGCACCTTCAATAATGCCGGGCAAGTCTGCTATACAAAACGATTTTGAATCACGATACTCCACCATACCCAATTGAGGAATTAGGGTAGTAAAAGCATAATTCGCAATCTTGGGTTTG
>JBIIAP010000293.1:0-3217 GCA_044239855.1 Sediminibacterium sp.
ATCTGAAAACACAGAGCGGTACAGTTATTTAGCGGTACAGTTGTTGCGCAAGCATGCGCATACCGTTGTTGCTATTGGCAGAAAAGCTGGTAAGGTGAACGATGTAGCTATTGTAACAACCATGCCCGACGCAAACGAGGTTGATACTGTTACGTTGTATGTAAATCCTGTTGCGCAAAAAGAGTATTACGATTATATTTTATCGCTACAACCCAAACGAATCATATTTAATCCCGGAACTGAAAACGAAGAGTTAGCTGCATTAGCAACAGCCAATGGTATAGAGGCAGTAGAAGCATGCACCTTAGTACTGTTGAATACTGGGCAGTATTAAAATAATTGTATGCGTCATCTCATTTTATTGGTCTGTTTAGTGTTGGTTTTTTCTTGTGCTGTTGAAAAAAAATCAACCAAAAATACTACAACACTTCGAATAGCTTTTGGCTCTTGTAATGACGTAAAAAATCCAAATCTTTTATGGGATGATATTATTGCAAATAAGCCAACAACTTGGATTTGGCTGGGCGATAATATTTATGGCAGTGAAAAAGATTTAACTGTATTTACTAAGCATTACACCAAGTTATTAAATGATACCGATTATAATAAAATAAGACAAGTTACATCGATTGAAGGTATTTGGGATGATGGAGATTATGGTCCTAATAATGGAGGTAGTAATTTTATATATAAAGACAGCACTAAAAATATGTTGTTACAATTTTTAGGCGTTGGCGCAGATGATGAAAGAAGAAAAAGAGGTGGCGTGTATTACAGTAAGACGATACAGCAAAATGATCTTACAGTAAAAATGATATTTTTAGATACCCGTTATTTTAGGGATTCATTAATTTATTTAAAAGATTCTATTGTGCCTAACTATGCAGGTGATATGCTGGGTATAGCGCAATGGAATTGGCTGGAAAAGGAATTAAAAAATAATACTACCGATGTAACCATAATAGCATCGGGTATTCAGGTGTTGGCTACGGGGCATCGTTTTGAAAAATGGAGTAATTTTCCATCAGCTCAACAAAAGTTATTTGAACTATTACAACAATACCCACCTAAAAAAATGTTTTTTATTACTGGCGACAGGCATGTGGGTGAAATATCGGTTTTACATAAAGTGGGTTTTAAATATCCCCTCATCGATGTCACCAGTAGTAGCTTAACCAATCCATGGTCTAAGCCTCGTACTGAAAACAATGAATTACGAAAAGGTCAGTTGGTATATCCGGTAAATTTTGGAATGGCAACAATTACTAAAAAAAATCAGCAAACAAATGTTGCTGTTTCTTTGGAGGGTGATGTGGGTAAACAGTTTGAGCAGATCAAATTTTGATAAATCTACTTTCCTTTTAATAAATATAGATATCGGTAGGTTTTGCTGAGTTTCTTTTAATATCTATTTTCCCCAATCTGCAATATCTAGCAAATAGTAGGATTTTACCATAAAAGCCATTGGCAAATATTGCCAATGGCTTTTATGGTTTTTTTAATATTATACTTGTATTAAGTAGTTATTTCAAATTTTTTACGAGTTGCTTCTTTTTCATGGGCTCTTTTTGCTAAACCATTCAGGCCGTATTTCAATGCAATAGGAATTAAAGCCGGAATTAATCTGCCAATGAGTGGCAATTTAAGTGTAACTAAAAATGATAAGACAAAAATAACCGGTACTACAAACGTGAAATATAGCCCTAGGCGAATTCGTTCGGGTGATATTTGATGTGTTAATAGATGCTTGGATGGATTGCTAACATATAGCCAGAGTACTACATTCATAATAGCAGTGAGTACAATATTGGCCACATAAATACCATAGGGGAGGTGTAAGGCAGGATTGGAGGTATATTCACCCAATAATCCTGAACTGAATGGTAACAATACCACAGAAAAAAGAAAAAGCAAGTTCAACCATATTAAACGAGAAGTATAGTTATCTACATACCCAAAAATACGATGGTGTACCGACCAATAATAACCAACAATAAAAAAACTTATAATAAATCCCAACAGCTTTAAACCCATATGCGCTAGGGAATGCCAAAGTAGTTCATCTGTGGCTTCTTCAATAACCGGCACCTTAAATTCTATAACCAATAACGTTATAGCTATGGCAAACACCCCATCACTAAAAAATGAAATGCGGTCTAGTTGATAATGTAGTTTCGATTTGTCGTGTTTTGCTTCTGACATAAATATTTAATTTTAGTTAGTAATTGTTTTCTTGTTTTTTTTCTTTTTTGTATCTCTTAATTTTTTTGCAGAGGAAGTGAAGTATTGATGTTTGGTGAAAAAATTTAATTGCAGTGTAATCCAGTCTTCTCTGGAAAGCTCATTTTTATGATTGATTTCTGTATAAAGCTTTTCACTAATTTCAAAATAATCATCTCTCCCCAAATAATCTAAATCTGCATCACATATAACTCGTTCCATCAAATTGGTGGGTGACTGAGGAATTTTAGTGGCCATGATCATTCCACATATTGCTTCAATATCGGATGGTAAAAAACCCCATGATGGTAAATTTTCTTTTACAAATTGGCAGCCTCTTTCTTCATGATGTTTTTCATCCCAAATGTATCCAATGTCATGAAGCCATGCTGCTGTTTTAATTAAATATAGTTGATGAGCAGAAAGCCCTTCATTTAATCCATGCAACTCACTTTTATCCACTACATCTCTTATATGGTCTATGCTGTGATAAGTTAAATGCGCAGGAAGGTTAGATATTAAAAATTGTTCCAGTTGATGGTGTTTTTCTTCAATTGTCAATAATAGATCATTTTTAAAAAACAAAACTTCAAACACTTGAATTGCTTTTTCTTTCCCTTTCACATATATCGGGTCTAATTCTTTAAATGCAAAAAGCGAATTGTTTTTAAGTGCTTTATAAACAGATTCGGAAACAATAATTTGACCTGATTTTGCATAAGAGCACAATCTGGAAGACAAGTTTACTGCGTCGCCAATTACGGTGTAATTCATCTGAACTTTCGAGCCGATATTACCTGAAATAACTTTACCGGTATTTAATCCAATACCAATTTCGAGTGGTAACTGATTGTTTGCCTTTCTTTTTACATTTAATTCTTCTAATTTTTGTTGCATTTCAATGGCGGTAAGTAATGCGCGATCTACATCATCATGTGAGCCTAATGGTGCCCCATATATTACCATTAAGGCATCGCCTATGATTTTATCCAGCGTG
>JBIIAP010000294.1:0-3206 GCA_044239855.1 Sediminibacterium sp.
CCATTATCCAGAAAAACATCAATTTGAGGAATCACATTTAAATCAATTGGATATTTGTAGGCCATTTCGCCATCCACCCCTTTGCGCTCATTAAACAATTGGTCTACTGCTTTTTTACCGGTGCCGGTAACACTTTGGTAGGTACTTACTACAATTCTTTTGATTTTATATTTAAGGTGCAGCGGTTGTAAAGCAACCACCATTTGAATGGTAGAGCAGTTAGGGTTGGCAATAATAAAATCATCTTTAGTAATTGCAGATGCGTTTACCTCTGGTACTACTAATTTTTTAGAAGGATCCATTCTCCAGGCAGAGGAGTTGTCGATTACTTTAATACCTGCTGCTGCAAATTTAGGAGCCCACTCTAATGAAGTGCTTCCGCCTGCAGAAAAAATGGCCACAGCAGGTTTAGCAGCAATACCATCTTGCATGCTTACCACTTTGTAGGTTTGTCCTTTAAAGCTTACTTCTTTACCAACAGATCTTTCTGAAGCTACCGGAACAATTTCTGTTACCGGGAAATTACGTTCTGCTAAAACCTGCAACATTTTAGTTCCAACTAAACCGGTTGCGCCTACTACTGCTACTTTCATGTTTTGCCTCCACCTCCCGAAGGGAGTCTTTTAAGTGTTATAAATATAAATTCAACGTCTACTATCCATAAAAAAAGAGGCCTTCTTTTGGGAAGGCCTCTTAATATATTATTGTTGATACAAAAACGTAGAGATACCTTCCGCTCAGCGTGGTTTTTTAATACGTTTTGTATGTTTATTGTTCATCATTACTATGCGAATATACTAAATAATTGGATTAATCTAAAGTAATATCAAAATTTACCAATTGTACAAATTCACTCAATCTTTGATCTACTTCTTGTTTAGTAACTTCTTTTAAGCGTTGTGTTCCGAATTTCTCTACACAAAATGAAGCCATTGCACTACCTATAATAATAGCAGTCTTCATATTCTCAAAAGAAATATCCTTTGTTTTTGCCAAATGCCCAATAAATCCGCCTGCAAAAGTATCGCCTGCACCAGTTGGGTCAAATACTTCTTCTAATGGTAATGCTGGGGCAAAAAACACTTTATCGGCATGAAATAATAAGGCACCATGTTCGCCTTTCTTAATGATCACATATTTAGGGCCCATCTTCATAATAGTAGCAGCTGCTCTTACCAATGAATAATCTCCACTCAATTGGCGTGCTTCGCTATCATTTACCATTAGCACATCTACCATGGCTAATGTTTTCTTTAATTCATCCATAGCAATCTCCATCCAGAAGTTCATAGTATCCATTACAATTAACTTCGGGCGGGTGCGGAGTTGTTCAATTACGCTGCGTTGTACAGCGGGTACTAAGTTACCCAACATTAAAAACTCACAATCCTGATAGCTTTCCGGCACAACAGGTTGAAAGTTTTCTAACACATTTAATTGTGTATCTAAAGTGTCGCGACTATTCATATCCATATGATAGCGACCACTCCAGAAGAAAGTCTTTTCATCTTTTTTTATCTGAACGCCTTCTAAATTCACATTGCGGGCTGCTAAATCATCTAATTCAGATGTAGGAAAATCGCCCCCAACTACTGAAATTTGCTTTACAGGGGTATAATTAGAAGCGCACCAGGCTATATAAGTTCCGGCACCACCAATAATTTTATCACTTTTACCAAAGGGGGTTTCAATGGCATCAAAAGCCATAGACCCGACAACTACTAGAGACATAAATTAATTTTTGTTATCGGGGTGCGAAATTAGGGCATTATAGGCGGATTTACGAATTAAGGCCCCTAGAAAAATAAACTAACAATTTGATTTTTTTGGGCTCATCTGTTCGCTAACACACGTTAGCCATTTATCTTCGCAGTATGGCACGTATAATAATAGACAAAAACAGCTCCCGTAAAGAGGTAATTATTGCTAAAGCTGCCTCCTTATTTAGAGAGAAAGGCTATAAAGCAGCTAGTATGCGCGATTTAGCTGAATCGGTGGGTGTAGAAGCGGCTAGTCTGTATAATCATATTAAGTCTAAAACCGAACTCCTGCATGAGATTTGTTTTGGTGTAGCCAACCGATTTATGCATAAGATAGAGGAGATTGAGGGAGGTAAAATATTGGCCATTGAAAAAGTTGAAGCACTCATTCGATTTCATATAGATGAAATGATACACCATTATGAGGAAGTATATGTGAGTGATAGAGAATGGAAACACTTGTCTGACCCCTATTTGCTGAACTTTCAAAACCAACGCAGAATGTACCGAAAGCGCTTTGCGGCGATCATTGAAAATGG
This sequence comes from Sediminibacterium sp., assembly GCA_044239855.1. Lineage (GTDB taxonomy): Bacteria > Bacteroidota > Bacteroidia > Chitinophagales > Chitinophagaceae > Sediminibacterium. The sequence continues at coordinate 2,300 of JBIIAP010000294.1, forward strand.
TATTCAGCAAAAAAACATTAAGCCAATTGATGCCACTACTGCTGTATTGATTATTCTACACGCAATTGGTGGCATAGAAAGCTGGCATCGCTCCAGGCAAAAAATCAGTGCCGAAGCATTAACCGCAAATATGATTACCATTTTAGTAGGTGGAATTGCTGCGAATGTTAAGGTTTAAAAGCTTTATCCTTTCTCATTTTTCTTAACCGTATATTTGCATTGTGTCTGAACGTAACAATTTCATAGATTATATTAGAATATTTGCCCGTAGTGGCCACGGTGGAGCCGGTGTGAAGCATTTTATGCGCAACAAATTAACCGCAATGGGCGGTCCTGATGGTGGAGATGGTGGCCGCGGTGGACATATTATTTTACGGGGTAACAGTAATTTATGGACGCTGCTGCATTTGCGCTATTTTAAAAATGTGTTGGCCGAACATGGTGAAAATGGCAGTAAAAACAATTGTACCGGCAGAGATGGTAAAGATATTATTATTGATGTACCACTGGGGACCATTGCGCGTGATGAAGAAACCGGTGCACAAGAAGCTGAAATACTAGAAGATGGTCAGGAGTATATCTGGATGCGAGGAGGCAGAGGCGGCTTAGGTAATAGTCATTTTGCAACCCCTACCAACCAAGTACCTGAACATGCACAACCCGGTGAGCCGGGAATAGAAGGCTGGAAAAACATCGAGCTAAAAGTATTGGCAGATGTAGGTTTAGTAGGCTTTCCGAATGCAGGAAAATCAACCCTTTTATCGGTAATTACCGCAGCCAAACCCAAGATTGCGAATTATGCTTTTACTACCCTAATTCCTCAATTGGGTATGGTGGAGTATCGTGATTCAAAATCGTTTTGTATAGCAGACTTGCCCGGCATTATTGAAGGTGCTGCAGAAGGCAA
>JBIIAP010000295.1:0-3199 GCA_044239855.1 Sediminibacterium sp.
TATGGTTGGAATACATAAAGTCCTGCCGTCTCCGGTTTCTATTATAAATGCGGGCGAAGATGGATCCCAAGCAGTATAACCACGCGCCTCAAAAGTCGCCCGTAATCCACCACTTGGAAATGATGATGCATCCGGCTCTTGTTGAATCAATGCAGCAGCATCAAATTCTTCAATGGCCGTACCATCGCTCTTTAAAGTAAAAAATGAATCATGTTTTTCAGCAGTTGTACCTGTTAATGGTTGAAACCAGTGTGTAAAGTGAGTAACTCCTTTACTTTCTGCCCAAGCTCTAATGCCATTTGCAATTTGACTCGCTACACTGCGATCTATTTTCTTTCCTCCTTTTATACTAGTAGTCAAACTTTTATAGGCCTCATCACTTAAAAATTCACGCGCAGTTTTTAAAGTAAATACACTTTCTCCAAAAATTCCGGTGATTTTAGCACTTGGTTTCGAGGGTATCACTTCTGTTTCTTTTGAGATACTGCTGATGGCATTAAATCGTAAAGACATAATATTTTTTATTTTATGCTGCAAAATAGCACTAAATTTTAAAAAAAATTATAAATGTTTCTTCTTTTAGGGGTATAAAAACGTCTTTTGTGGATAAAAACTATATATATAAATAAATATAATTTGTATTTATTGTTAATTTATATACTTCCTATGGTCACTTAGCACTACTTTCTTAACTTCGCCACATTATGGAAATTACAGTTAAAACAGCCCAACAACTTCGCTTAACAGCTGATGAGTTTGATTTAATTAAGGAAAAATTAAAACGTACCCCAAATTTCACAGAATTATGTGCTTTTAGTGGTATGTGGAGTGAGCATTGTAGCTATAAAAACTCTATTAAATGGCTTAAAAAGCTGCCTCGTAGTGGTGGAAGAATGTTGGTTGCAGCTGGGGAAGAGAATGCTGGATTAATGGATATGGGCAATGGATTTGGAGTAGTTTTTAAAATTGAAAGTCATAATCACCCGAGTGCGATTGAGCCTTTTCAAGGCGCAGCTACAGGTGTAGGAGGAATCCAAAGAGATATTTTCACAATGGGCGCCAGACCAATTGCTTCCTTAAACAGCTTGCGTTTTGGTAATCTTAAAGATAAAAAAACACAACATTTGTTGAGTGGTGTAGTTAAGGGAATTGGTCATTATGGCAACTGTTTTGGTGTACCTACTGTTGCCGGTGAAGTGTATTTTGAAGACTGCTACCATACCAATCCGTTGGTTAATGCAATGAGTGTAGGTATTATGAAGGCCGGGGATATGGTAAGCGCTACCGCAAAGGGTAGTGGTAATCCGGTAATTTATGTGGGTAGTGCAACCGGTAAAGACGGTATTGGGGGAGCAAGTTTTGCCAGCGCAGATATTACCCATGATAGTGTACAGGAACTTCCCGCTGTTCAGGTAGGTGACCCTTTTCAAGAGAAAAAATTATTAGAAGCCTGTTTAGAAGTATTGAAGACCGGTGCAGTAGTAGGTATGCAGGATATGGGAGCTGCAGGCATTATTTGCAGTACTGCTGAGATGAGCGCCAAAGGTGAAGTAGGTATGCATATCGACTTAGAAAAAGTACCAACCAGACAACAAAACATGAAAGCCTGGGAATTACTTTTAAGCGAAAGTCAGGAAAGAATGTTAATGGTAGTTGAAAAAGGACGTGAAGCAGAAGTTTTAGCAGTCTTCGAAAAATGGGATTTAAGCGCAAGCACTATTGGCCATGTTACAGATGATGGATTGCTGAAGTTTTATATGAATGGAGTGCTGGAAGCCGAATTACCCGCTTATGAATTGGTGCTGGGTGGTGGCGCCCCTCAGTATGATAGAGCATACAATGAACCGGCTTATTTTCAGAAAATCAATGACTTTTCTATTGATTCAGTTAAAGATATTGATGAAGTAAAATCAATTGCTGAATCAATGGTTAAATTGCCAAATATAGCCAGTAAACGCTGGGTGTATACTCAGTACGACAGCATGGTAGGGGCCGCAAATACCAGTACCAATGACCCAAGCGATGCCGCGGTGGTATTGGCCAAAGGAACAGGCAAAGCATTGGCTATAACGGTTGATTGTAACAGTCGCTACGTTTATGCTAATCCCTATATTGGCGGTATGATTGCTGTTGCTGAAGCTGCAAGAAATATTGTTTGTAGCGGAGGAGAACCTATCGGAGTAACCAATTGTCTTAATTTTGGAAATCCCTATGATCCTGAAGTTTATTTTCAATTTGTACATGCGGTAACCGGAATGGGAGATGCCTGTAAAAAATTTAATACGCCTGTAACCGGTGGTAATGTTAGCTTTTACAACCAAAATCCGGATGGACCTGTTTATCCTACCCCTACCATTGGGATGGTTGGAATGCTGGATGATCTTCAACATAAAATGACACTTCATTTTAAAAATAACGGCGACCAAATTCTTTTAATCGGTAAGCAACATAACGACATTGCCTCCAGCGAATACTTACATAAAATAAAAGGGGAGGCATTTTCACCAGCTCCTTATTTTAACTTAGACGAGGAATTCACTACTCAACAACTGATAGCTGAACTCATAAAAAATAAAATTATTAATAGTGCGCATGATTTAAGTGAGGGTGGCCTGGCAGTTGCATTATTAGAAAGTGGATTCTCCGGTAATAAAGGATTTAAAGTAAAACCTGTAGTAGAAATAAGAAAAGATGCTTTTTGGTTTGGTGAAGCGCAAGGCAGAGTCATTGTTTCTGCTTCCCCAAATAATGTACATGCAATAATAGCAGCAGCCGAAAAAGCGAACATCTCTTGTACTTTGTTGGGCGAAGTAACTACAGGAAATATTGAAGTTAATGAAGAAAACTGGGGAGACATCGATACCTGGAAACAAATGTATGACACTGCAATTGAAAATTTAATACAGTAATAAATGACCATTCATAAAAAGATAATCGTTACAGGTGCAGCCGGATTTATTGGAAGCTGTATGGTTGAGTTGCTTAACGAAAAAGGATTAACCAATTTGATTTTGGTGGATGACTTTGGGCCCGAAGAAAAAAGAAAAAACTGGGAGTCTAAAAAATTTGAATCAATAGTGGAAAGACAAAGTTTAATGACCTGGCTCAACACCCATAAACCTGAACTTTCAGCTATTATACATTTAGGTGCCAGAACCGATACCACTGAGTTTGATTATGCCATTCACGAAGAATTAAA
>JBIIAP010000074.1:0-10461 GCA_044239855.1 Sediminibacterium sp.
GGAATGATCTCTATATGATGCTTCCGCATTCGGATAAACTCTAAAACACTCCCCTTTTTCATCATCATCATGATAAGTTCTATCGCCTGTCCATTCTGGTTTGCATTTTATACCAAAATGGTTATTCGATTTTTTAACTAGGTTACTTTCGCCCGATTGAGATTCTAAAATTCCCTGTGCCAATTTAATTGCAGCCGGAATACCTGTACGAATCATTTCTTGCATAGCAATTTCACTGTATTGCTGAATATATAGTTCCGCTTTATCACGCTGTGCATTTGCCCAAAGGGAGCAAAAAGCAAAAGTGATTGTCAATATTTTCTTCATTCAAATTTCTTTTTAATAAGCGTAATACCATCTCTTATTGTTAGTATGACTTGTTCTGTTCTTGGGTCATTTTTAACATGTTCATTAAAACGGTGTATTGCTTTTGCATTTTTTCCGGATATTGGATTTTCCAGAACCTGACCATGAAACAATACATTATCTGCCAGTATAATACCTTTTTCAGACAATTGTGGAACTAGTTTTTCGTAGTAATCAATATAAGCCGTTTTATCGGCATCAATAAAAATCAAGTCCCATTTGTGCGGTAGCGTATCAATTATATCCAACGCATTACCACAATGCAAAGTTACTTGCTTATTTTGTATGAATTTGCTAAAATTTGCCGCTGCAACATTTGCATCTTCTTCTCTTAATTCAATGGTATGGAGTGCTCCACCTGGTACCAGACCTTTAGCTAAACAAATAGCGCTGTAACCGGTAAAAGTGCCGATTTCCAGAATATATGTGGGTTGTAGCATGGTGCTGATAAAACGCAGAAAATGCCCCTGGATTTTACCACTAAGCATATGTGCTTTAGGATGTAAAAGATGGGTTTGTGCATTAATTTCTGCCAAATCTGCTGATTCTGCCGATGAAAACTGATCGGCATATAATTCGGCTAATTGACTCAAAAATTCCATTTAATACTACTATTGAATTGAAACCGTAAGATTGCTTTAAGCATGCTGCTTTTCAGTTGAATGTTTAGAAGAAATAATCAACAAACCGATAAACGTAATGAATCCATTGATGATCAATAATTCTAATCCCAATTGATAAGAGCCAAAAATTAGTTTTTGGTATTTATCTAACAGGAAGCAGATGACAGGAGAAACTAAGCAAATAAACGGAACCAGCTTGTCATTTACCGATCTTTTGGTGAGAATTCCAAACGTAAATAATCCCAATAAAGGCCCATAAGTGTATGCTGCAATTTTTAATAATAAACCAATCATGCTGGGATCGTCTGCCCATTTAAATATCATTACAAAAAGTAAGAAGATAAAAGCAAAAGCCAGGTGCACTTTTTGTCTGATTTTTTTCTGCTGTTCATTTGTTAAGTCTGTTCTTCTTTGTATGCCTAAAATATCTATACAAAAAGATGCGGTGAGGGCAGTGATTGCTCCGTCTGCACTGGGGAATAATGCAGAAATCAAGGCGATGATAAAAATGATCGAAATGATTGGCGGCATATGTTGTAGCGCAAGTGTGGGGAATATTTTATCTCCTGTTGCACTAACATTTAATTGGTTAGCATATAAGTATAACAATCCTCCAAGAAACAGGAATATTAAAATCACCAGCATTAAAACTACCGCCATTGTGAGTACATTTTTTTGAGAATCTTTTAGTGTTTTTACTGAGATGTTTTTTTGCATCATTTCCTGATCCATACCCGTCATGGTAACGGTAATGAATGCACCTGCAATGATTTGTTTTAAGAAGAAGAACTTGCTGTCAGGGTCGGTAACAAAAATGGTAGAAAATCCTTTATCAGACATCAGTTGTAAGCTTTCTCCAAAACCGAGTTGTAAATAATTAAGAATATAAATTACGCAAATGACTAATCCCAAAAGCATACAACTTGTTTGAAGTGTGTCGGTGTAGACTATTGTTTTAACCCCCCCCTCGAAGGTGTATAATAAAATCATCATCAGAATAATTAAAGTGGTAGCCCAAAATGGAATCCCAAAACTATTCAGGATAGCTTCTTGTAAAATATTTACAACCAGATATAAACGTGCGGTAGCGCCTAATACTCTTGATAATATAAAAAAGGAAGACCCTGCTTTATAAGAGTAAAAGCCTAATCTGCCACTCAAATAATTGTAAATAGAGGTAAGATTTAATCGGTAATAAAGAGGAAGTAAAATATAGGCGATCATGATATAGCCAAACAAGTAGCCAATCGTGATTTGAAAGTAGGCAAAAGATTCTTTAGCTACGGCGCCCGGTACGCTTACAAATGTAACACCACTCAAAGAAGTACCAACCATTCCAAAGGCAACCAGCATCCAATTGCTGTTTTTATTACCAATAAAAAACGAGTTATTGTCACTGTTTTTTCCGGTATACCAGGCTACAACTAGTAGAATTAAAAAATATCCAACTACAAAAGAGAAAAGAAGTGCCGGAGACATAAGCATTAAATTGTTAGTGAGTAAATTTTTTCTAAAGTAATAAAAATAATTGAGGTAATTTGTTGATTATATAACTGTTTTATGAAAGTGAAAAGTTTAGCTGTTTTTTGTGGTTCTAAATCGGGTAATGATCCGCAGTTTTCAATAGAAACTAAAGCATTAGGACATTTTATGGCCAAAAACAATATTACGCTGGTATATGGTGGCGGAAACAAAGGCCTAATGGGAGACATTGCCAATGCTGTTATGGAAGGTTCAGGCAAGGTGATTGGGGTAATACCTGAGTTGTTGTTGGAGTGGGAGCATCAGCATGAAGGCATTACCGATTTAAGGGTGGTTACCGATATGCATACCAGAAAAAAGTTGATATATGAATTGTGTGATGCAGCTGTAGTATTACCCGGAGGGAATGGTACACTGGATGAAATGTTTGAAATGCTTACCTGGAATACGTTACAGATACATAACAAAAAAATAATCCTGTTAAATTGTAATAACTATTACAGCCATTTGATTGCACACATTGATGCAATGCAAGCGCAGGGATTTTTGTATGAAAACTGGCAGCAACGATTAATTATTTGCACAACTGCTGCGGAGGTTATTTCCGCTTTGGGTTGAGATAAATTCCGAAACCGCCACGGAATACCGGTTGCGGATCGCCATATTGATCACGATAGGGCGAATTAAATTCTTGCATTAAATCTATCATAATAGTAAAATGGGAAAATCTGCTCCCGACTTGCCTGCTGCCATAACCGATACCCGCCAAAAAACTTGGCGCATTTAACTTTAATTGGGCAGAAGGGCTCCCATTGCTATACGTTCTTGAATTGGTAATCCAATTGTATTCCGGTTGTATTTGCAGGTGTAAAAAGTTTACCGGCCATATTCTTAGAAAGCCACCCCCACCGAAATTGAAGTTTTTATCTTTATAAAGTGCATTGTTTTGCGAATAGTAGTTTAAGTTGATTACTGCACCGGCATCTAACCAATTATTTAAGCTGTATCCAATTTCGGGGTTAATGCCAATATTAAAAAAATTATTAGACAACCCTATGTTTACACTCGAACCAACAAACACCCGATTAGGGTTAAAGCCTCTGTTTTCAGGTATTACACTCTCCTGTGCAGCAATTGAAGTACAAAAGCTGATACTTAAAATCAACATGAAATAATATGGTTTCATTTGTTTAATCATCATTTAGTGAATCTAATATTTTTGAAAAAATTAATCTTCCAGATCAAATATTTTTCCTGCATTTAAAATGTTGTTGGGGTCAAACGCTTTCTTTATTTCCCGCATCAGGTGTAAGTTAGCTTTTTTAAATACTGTATGCATGTATGGTTTTTGAATTAAACCAATTCCATGTTCTCCACTGATTGTACCACCTAAATTTTTTACCAATTCAAACAGTGCTTTTAAGGCAGTGGTCATTTCTTCGCTACCATGACTATTTTTGATAGTTGGATGATTAATCCTTATGTGCAGATTACCATCACCTGCATGTCCATAACAAACCGCATGGAATCCATATTGTTTGCCTAATTCTTTCACTCCTTTAATTAAAGCGGGTAATTCAGCTCTTGGCACAACGGTATCTTCCTCGATGGTATAGCCACTGGTTTTAACGGCTTCCGCAACCCGTCTGCGTAGCTTCCACAGTTCTGCTTTTTGTTGTGCATCATCTGCAAAGAATACTTCCCCTGCATCAAATTGTGTAAGAAGTTCCGCAATGGCTTCCATTTCACTCATCAGCACGTCCATGTTATTTCCATCTACTTCGATGATTAAATGTGCAGCGATGGAATCGTTCACAGGAACAGCGGTACTGTCTACCATTTTGCTCACAATTTTCAAGGCATCTATTTCTACCAATTCTAAGGCACTTGGTACAAATCCTGCTCTGAAAATAGCACTTACCGCAGCACTCGCATTATCTAACGATGCAAATGGAACCAGCATCAATAAGTCGAACTTAGGATGCGGGATAAGTTTTAAAACGATTTTAGTTACCACCCCAAGTGTGCCTTCGCTGCCCACTAATAGCTGAGTAAGGTTATAGCCGGTTGAATTTTTTAATACATTGGCGCCGGTCCAAATTACTTCACCGGAAGGTAATACCACTTCCAGGTTGAGCACATAATCTTTTACCACGCCATATTTTACGGCTTTAGGGCCACCACTGTTTTCAGAGATATTCCCTCCAATAAAACAACTACCGCGACTGCTTGGATCTGGTGGGTAAAACAAGCCTTTTTCTTTTACTGCATTTTGCAACTCTTCTGTAATAACACCGGGTTCGGTAATTACTTGCAAATTGCGTTCATCTATCTGAATAATTTTATTGAGACGTTCGGTAGACAACAAAACCCCACCTAAATGTGGAAGAGCACCACCGCTTAAACCGGTACCGGCACCACGTGGTGTTACCGGAATTTTGTGTGTATTGCATAACTGCATAATTGCAGCCACTTCTTCGGTAGATTTTGGTTTTAATACTACTTCGGGGTAGTACTGCAAGTGTTCGGTTTCATCGTGGCCGTAATGCTGTAAATTCTCCGCATCTGCCAAAATGTAAGGTTCTCCCACTATTTGCTTGAATAGTTCAAAATTTTCTGGCGTGATTAACCCTTTTGCAGTAGCTCCGGACATAAAATAATTTTGGGCAAAATTACTTGCTGAACACCATAAATTGTTAAAAAATCATTGAAACCTTTGCTTTTTTAACAATTGATAATTAAAATGGCAGCATATTTAGATCAATTTTAAAAATGACGTAAATAATTTAATAAATTAAATAGAATTTACCAAATAGATATTCGTCTGTTTGCAATGTTGCTATACAGAAAATGCAGATTATTTGCTACCCATTAAAGCTCCGGATAAACGCATGCCTTTTTCGTCTTCCACTACTTTTTTCATTACTTTCTTTAGTCCTTCAGGAAGTTGAAGCACTTCTTCATCGGTAAGTGGGTGAATAATATCATGAAATTCATCCTCCTCATCATAATAGCCCAGGAAGAGGTCATAAACGCCGTTAGCATGTAACCGGATGGAAATTTCCAGATCTTCTTCGTACTGGTGCATGGAAATGATGGACCATTGATCATCATCTTCAAAATTAAAAAGTACTTCTACAGGATTATTGCTAATAATATGGGTAACCAATTTTTCAATCAACTCACCGGAGTGATTTTTCACTAATGCTTTGTAATCCATGTAATAGTTTAGGGTATGATCAATCAATTAAAATAAGCCGAACAGCATTCCATCTACTTTTCCTAGAATCTCTCCAAAATGCTCTTCGCTTTCAGCAAATTTATTCTTATCACAATCAATCACCAATAATGGACCTTCTTTATAACCTTCAATCCATTTATTGTAATATTCGTTCAGTTTTTTAAGATAATCTAAGCGGATATTTTCTTCATATTCTCTGCCTCTTTTTTGAATTTGAGATACCAGCGTAGGCACCGAAGCCTTTAAGTAGATCAATAAATCTGGAGGTTGAACCATGGTTTTAAGTGTTTGGAAAAATTGATAGTAATTATCAAAATCCCGCTTACTCATTAAGCCCATTTCATGGAGGTTAGGAGCAAAAATATTAGCATCTTCATATATGGTTCGGTCTTGAATAACTGTTTCGGTACCATGTTGAATATCTAATAATTGGTTCAGTCTGCTATTGAGAAAAAATATTTGAAGATTAAAGCTCCAGCGAGGCATGTCTTCATAAAAATCCATCAAATATGGATTGGTATCCACATTTTCGAACTGGGGAATCCAGCGGTAATGTTTGCTCAGCATTTCTGTGAGGGTTGTTTTACCTGCGCCAATGTTACCGGCTATTGCTACGTGTTTTGGTTTTTTAGGTTTTGCCATCTCTTATAATGCTTATTTAAAGCTTTGCAACTTAATAAATCTAATTCGATTTTGATTAAAAAAAGATTAATAATTCAGACCGATCGCTTCTCTTACTATTTTAAGTGTTTCGGAAGCCCTTGCTCTTGCTTTTTCTGCGCCCATTTTAATCAATTGGTGCAATAATTCCTGATTAGCTTGAATATCTGCTGCTTTTTCTCTGATGGGATGAATAAATTGTACCATATCTTCTGCCAATTGTTTTTTCATGTCTCCGTATCGGATGATACAGTTTCCGGTACTGCTGGCATTAAAATCGGCATCAAATTTATCTAATGTATCCTGGGTGCTTACTTGTTTCATTAAAGTAAACAGGTTCTGAATATAGTCGGGTTTAGTAGAATTAGGTTCTGCAGGGCCACCATCGGTTTTAGCTTTCATAATTTTTTTGCGGATACTTTCATTATCGTCCGCTAAAAATATTGTAGCCAGCTGGTTTTCGCTTTTGCTCATTTTCCCTATACCATCTAAACTCATAATTTTAATCAGCTCAGCTCCGTAATTAAATGCATACGGTAGGGGCAGCACCTCGCCATATCTGTGATTGAAGCGTTCTGCGAAGTTTCGGGCCATTTCAAGATGTTGTTCCTGATCTTTACCAACGGGTACTTTAACGGCACGCTGAATAATTACATCGGCAGCCATTAAAACCGGGTAGGTCAATAATCCGGCATTTACATTTTCTGGCTGTAACCTTACTTTATCTTTAAATGTAGCCGTTTTCTCTAATTCACCTTTATACGACAACATGTTTAAATAAAGGTATAGTTCCGCAATTTCCGGCACATCACTCTGTACGTATAAAGCAACTTTCTCGGGATCAAGTCCGCAAGCAATATTTTCGGCAATTACTCTGTGAACACTGTTCCTTAATTCTTTTGTATCGGGATGGGTGGTTAAACTGTGCCAGTTTGCTACAAAAAAATAACAATTGTAATCATCCTGCATGCGAACATAATTGCGCATTGCACCAAAATAGTTTCCTAAATGTAAAAACCCGGTAGGGCGAATTCCGCTTACAACAACCTCTTTTTGCATAGGGTGCAAAGATACAAAATTGAAATCCATTTTAAGGTTTTGAAAAAGTCTCGAAAAGAAATCGGAAATTGTCGTCTCGAAATAAAAATTAATATCATTAGTACAACACAAAACATACTTGCATCGCCTATAGAATACCTGAAAGGGGTGGGGCCTTTGCGTGCAGATTTATTGAAAAAAGAGCTCGAGATTTTTACTTTTGGGGATTTATTGAATCATTTCCCCCTTCGCCATATCGACAAAACTAAAATCAGTCTGATTAACGAAGTAAATGGGTTTACCGATTACATTCAGGTGGTAGGCAGATTGGTGCATTATGAAATGGTTGGTGCAGGAAGAGCTAAGCGATTGGTAGCACAAATAAAGGACAAGAGTGGCCAGATGGAATTAACTTGGTTTCAGGGGGGTAATTGGATGAAGAAGAACTTGCATATTGGTTCTGATTATTTGGTATTTGGCAAGACGGGATTTTTCAATAACAAGCCTCAAATAGTACATCCAGAAATCGAGGTATTTGTTCCCGCTAAAGCAGGCGCCAAAGCCTTTTTAGAACCAGTGTACCCTTCTACCGAAAAATTAAAGGCGAGAGGATTAAATGGTAGGCAACTGGCCAAACTAACCCAGGCATTATTAATGTTGCTACAGCCCAAAGATATTCCGGAAAATATTCCTGATTATATCATTAAAGAGCAAAAATTGTTTTCGAGGTATGAAGCGTATTCAGGCATTCATTTCCCCACTTCTGAAATGGTGTATAATAAATCTTTAGAGCGATTAAAGTTTGAGGAGTTTTTTATTGCGCAGGTGCGTCTGCAACTGGTAAGGGTGCAAAGAAATGTAGTGAGCAGGGGGGTAATATTTGAAAAAGTGGGCCCATTTTTTACGGATTTCTATAATAAATATCTGCCTTTTTCCTTAACGGGTGCACAGAAAAGGGTACTTAAGGAAATCAGGAATGATACGGCTCGTGGGCGACAAATGAATCGATTGTTGCAGGGAGATGTGGGAAGTGGAAAAACAATGGTAGCATTATTGAGCATGTTATTAGCGGCCGATAATGGATATCAGAGTTGTTTAATGGCACCCACCGAAATTTTAGCACAGCAACATTACCACGGGTTGAAGGAATTGTTGAAAGATATGCCTCTAGAAATAGCCTTGCTTACCGGTAGTGTAAAATCGGCAGAAAGAAAGCGGATATTAAAAGGGTTAATTGAAGATACCATTCACTTTATAGTAGGGACACATGCGGTGATTGAAGATGTAGTTCAGTTTAAAAATTTAGGCTTGGTTATTGTAGATGAGCAACATCGGTTTGGTGTTGCACAAAGAGCCCGGCTCTGGGAAAAAGCTACCATACCACCGCATATATTGGTCATGACGGCAACGCCTATTCCCAGAACATTGGCAATGACGGCCTATGGAGATTTGGAGTACAGTATAATGGACGAATTGCCACCCGGGCGAATACCTATTACCACCGTGCAGCGAAACGAAATGGCTAGGGCAAATGTGATGGGGTTTGTAAAGGAAGAAATTGAGAAAGGCCGGCAGGTATATTTTATTTATCCGTTGATAGAGGAAAGTGAGAAATTGAGTTATGAGGATTTGATGCAGGGGTATGAACAGGTGAAGAGCTTTTTTCCGGAGCCGAAGTATAGGATCAGCATGGTTCATGGGAAACAACCAACCGACCAGAAAGAAACCAATATGCAGCGATTTGTGAAAGGGGAGACCCAAATAATGGTTGCAACAACGGTAATAGAAGTTGGAGTAAATGTGCCCAATGCCTCTGTGATGGTCATTGAAAGTGCCGAAAAATTTGGATTATCTCAGCTTCATCAGTTACGTGGGAGGGTAGGAAGAGGCAGCGAAAAAAGTTTTTGCATTTTATTAACAGGTAGTCGAGCCAGCAAAGAAGCCAAGGAACGTATCAATATAATGTGTGCAACGAATGACGGATTTAAGATAGCTGAAAAAGACCTGGAAATGCGAGGTCCCGGGGAAATAGAAGGTACCCGACAAAGTGGTGCATTGAATTTTAAATTGGCTAGCATTGTTAATGATAAGGTAATTTTAGAACTAGCCAAACAAAAAGCTGTCATGCTTGTTGAAAACGATTTATACCTTGAAAAACCTGAAAATCTGCCATTAAAAAATTTCATGCAATCGCAGAAAATGAAGAATGGCTGGAGCAAAATTTCTTAATTAAGAAAATTAAATGTAAAGTGGTTAAAAGGCTGTTATATTGTTTATTATTTCTATTGCTGAATGGCACAGTATTAACTGCGCAAGGCTATCTTAATTTTATTGAAAACAAGGGGCAGTGGGATGCTACCATTCAATTTAAAACAGAGTTTAAGGGCGGGGCAATAGTATTTCAGAAAAATGGATATAGGGTATTACAGCATAGACCTGAGGACTATCAGCGAGTAACGAATTGGATGCACAATCATCAAGAAAACAAAACTAAAAAGGTTGCTGAAACGAATAATAATAATTTCAACCAAACTCCAGAAGAGGCTGATCAATTCAAGATAAAATCGCATGTGTATGAGGTGAATTTCTTTAACGCCCATCCTAATCCGGAAATCATTCCTGAAAAAATCATTCCGGGTATACATAACTATTTTATTGGGGATGATTCAACTAAGTGGGGAAGAAGTTGTAAAACATTTCAGGCGTTTACTTATAAAAATGTATATCCCAATATTGATATTCGATTTTATTCTTCCAATGGGTCATTAAAGTATGATGTAGTAGTGCATCCGGGCGGAGATCCAAGTCAGGTTATTTTACATTACAAAGGAGTAGACCAACTAAAAGTAAAAAACAAAGCACTGCAAATTCAAACGCCTGTTGCTTTGCATAAAGAATTGATTCCATCAACTTATGTAATTAACCAAGAGGGGAATAAAGAATTGGGTTGCAGTTATTATGTAAAAGGAAGTTTTGTTGGGTTCAATATTAATGAGCCCTATGATAAAACCAAAACATTAGTTATAGATCCTAGTCCGGTTTATGCTTCAT
>JBIIAP010000296.1:0-3167 GCA_044239855.1 Sediminibacterium sp.
TAATATTATTGAAACCTATTAACGCTCTCGACCAAACATTTTAGTAAGATAATCTTCTTTAAACTCAAGGTAAGTTGGGTTTCCATTGGGTGAAACATTGGGAATACTACAAGCAAACAGTGCCTCTGTTAATGCCGTCATTTCTTGTTGTGTTAATGATTGGCCGCTTTTAATGCTTTGCTGCCTTGCCATACAGCGGATTAACTTTTCTCTTCTGCTGAACTTAATATCGTTGCTGAAATGTTTAAACTGTTCAATCAACATTTCCACCGCATGTTTTTCATCGCCACTAACTACATCTGCTGGGGTGCCTTGTATTACAAAACTATTTTGTCCAAATGGTTCAATATGATACCCAATGGTTTGCATATCCGCTAAAAGTTCTGTAAGTAATATGGCATCACTTCCTGTTAATTCCAGTGTAATGGGGAATAAACTTTTTTGTGTAGGCACTTGCTGATTGTTAGCCGCAGCACTATATCGTTCAAACAATACCCGTTCGTGTGCCAATTGTTGATGCACTAAAATAAATCCATTATTACTGCTTAAAACAATATAAGTATGATGCAGTTGAAACCCCGCACTAAAATCCGTAATCTTCAAAGTATCATTATCTACATCAAAAGGCAAGGATTCTCTCACAGGCGGGTTGCTGTCTATTACCTGTGACTGTTCTGCTGATTCTGCTTCATTACTGCCGGGCGAGTAAAAATCTTTCCATTGCTTTAATTCACCCCCACTTCTATTCGTTGGCTCAATAAAGTGCGCCTGGTGCTTTTGTGAAAAGGTTTTATAAAGATTGGAAGAAACAGCTGCTTGTTGTTGATCGGAGGTAAAGGGTTTACTAACCGCATCTAATCCCTGAATAGCTGCATTCAAAGAAAAATCTAAAGAAGGCGCAATGCTAAATTGCGCTAACGCATGTTTTACAGCAGCCTGTACAAATGCGTATATGATTTTTTCATCTTCAAATTTAATTTCCTGCTTGGTTGGGTGAACATTAATATCTACTTGCGCTGGATCTAAATCAATGTATAACACATAACTGGGGTAACTATCTTTTGGAATGATTCCATCAAAAGCATTGTTAACGGCATGATTTAAGTAAGCACTTTTTATAAATCGATTGTTTACGAAAAAGTATTGATCACCTCTCGATTTGCGGGCAGTTTCGGGTTTGCCAATTACACCCGTAATATTCATGTAATCGGTTTCTTCGGAAACCGTAACTAATTTTGCATTATAGTTATTACCCAATATCTGAACAATGCGCTGTTTGCCGGTGCCCACTTCTAAATGAAAAACTTCCTGACCATTGCTGGTTAAAGAGAAGAAAATATCCGGAAAAGCCATCGCAACGCGAATAAATTCATCTACAATCTGCCTCATTTCTGTGGCATTGGCTTTTAAAAAATTTCTTCTGGCCGGCACATTAAAAAACAAATTCTTCATGCTAATGCTGGTACCTTCCGGAGCAGCACAGGCTTCTTGCTTAATTACTTTACTGTTTTCTATTTCAATAAAAGTACCCAACTCATCTGCTGCTCTTCGTGTTTTTAACTCCACCTGCGCAACCGCAGCAATAGACGCCAACGCTTCGCCTCTAAAACCCATGGTTTTAATCCTAAATAAGTCGTCTATATGTCTGATTTTACTGGTAGCATGCCGCTCAAAAGCCATGCGGGCATCTGCTTCACTCATTCCCTTGCCATTATCAATAACCTGTACCAATGCTTTACCGGCATCATTAACAATCAATTTAATTTTGGTTGCTCCTGCATCCACCGCATTCTCCAACAACTCTTTAACTGCACTGGCTGGTCGCTGTATTACTTCACCTGCTGCTATCTGGTTGGCTATATTATCGGGCAATAATTGAATAATGTCACTCACAACGTCTATTTACTCGCTATTTAAAAAATCTATAAATGTTTGTAAAAATAAGATTACTCTTCCATTGGCAACGCTTCATTCACTAAATTTGCAGGCTAAATTTTATCCCCATGGTTCCTAATGCAGCAATAGAGAAGATCCGCAGAAATTTTTTACCCGCTAATTTCCAAATAACCAATTGGGAAACGCTGGAACCCTGGTTTAAAGCAGTAGCAGATCGTGCAATAAACAGCAAAGCTGATTTAGAGCAATGGCTTAAAGACATCAGTGAATTAGAAGCAGTGGTTAGTGAAGATGCTTGTTGGCGTCAAATTAAAATGACTTGTGATACTACCGATAAATCGTTGGAGGAAGCATTCACCTATTTCTGCATGGAAATTCAACCTAAGCTGCAGCCTTATGCCGATCAACTCAATAAAAAATTGGTAAACTGTACTTTTACGGCGGAGTTAGATCCTCAATTATATCATACCTATTTAAGAAGTGTTCAAAAAAGCATCGATATTTTTAGAGAAGCCAATATTCCTATTCAGGCTGAATTAAGTGTATTACAACAACAATATGGTGCTATTGCAGGTAAAATGACGGTAGAAGTTGCCGGAAATGAATATACCCTGCAACAGGCCGCCAAGTTTTTAGAAAGCAGCGACAGAAGCCTCAGAGAACAAGTGTATCGTAAAATTCAAGAACGCAGAAAGCAAGATGAGCAAGCATTACATGAGTTGTATAGTACATTAATAGCAAAAAGACATCAGGTGGCTTTAAATGCCGGATTTGATAACTACCGCGATTATAAGTTTAAAGAGTTAGGAAGATTTGATTATACCAAAGAAGATTGTTTTCAATTCCATGAAGCGGTGAAGCAACATGTATTACCGTTGGTGAATGAAATTTATGCTAAAAAGCAAGTAAAGTTGGGCTTAAGTGAATTGCGCCCATGGGATACCGAAGCGGAGCCGGAAGGTATAGAACCACTAAAACCCTTTACCGATGGCAAAGACCTGTATGAAAAATCGGTACAATGTTTTGAAGCTTTAAACCCATTTTTTGCCGATTGTTTGCGTAAAATGAATGAGCTTAAGCATTTTGATTTAGAGAGTAGAAAAGGTAAAGCACCCGGAGGGTATAATTGCCCATTAGCGGAAAGCGGTGCGCCGTTTATTTTTATGAATGCAGCCGGACAAATGAGTGATGTTACTACCATGGTGCACGAAGGTGGACATGCAGTACATTCATTTTTAGCGCATCCATTGCCATTGAGTGCTTTTAAAGAG
>JBIIAP010000297.1:0-3162 GCA_044239855.1 Sediminibacterium sp.
ACGGTTGGGTCTGTTTAAATCATTTTGCAAAGCTGCGGACTCCACCGACTTATCTTCTGCAAACTGATTCCAATCAACATAAAAATCACCTCCCAATAAATCATTCACGCTTTTGAAATAGCGGATAGATTGCCATCCAAAATTAATATTGGCAGTAAAAGAAAAATTTGTACCAATTAGTTGATTTACCCTACTCGAAAACATGATTTTTTTATGTTGCTCGGCACGATCTTCCAATATGTATCTCGATCTGACTCCACTTACCGATCTACCCGAAACTCCATCTACATCCTGTATGGTTTCATAACTGTTTTGATTTACTTTGTATAACCTATTCCAATTGATTTGTAATAATTCGGGTTGCTCATTATACAATTGATTAACTAAAAACTGCAATGCACTATCTGATTGAAAAGAGGGCATATATCGATAATAATCCGGACGAGGATCCGGTGCTTTGTACCAATCTAAAGCAGTTACTTTTTTTTCGCCCATGGAACAAGCCAATGAAGTAGTTATTTTAATTTCATCGGGAGTAGTAAATTCATGAGAGAGTATTAATAAAGGATAATGAAGGGATTGCATATTCGCATTTCTTATCGAATTGTTTTGCATTCCCCAATTTGGATTATAACCATTACTCCCAGCTAAATTGTGCAGATTGGATGTAATGGCAGCGGTTCTACTACTTGTTGAAAAAGCTCCCATTAAAGACAGGGAAAACAAATGTTCTTTTAGTTTCTTATCTACCGCAAAAAAATAAGCAGGCGCATTAAAATAACTTCCGGATACAAACCCATTACTTCCGTATCTTTCACTCAAACAAAATGCATAAGCCCATCCTTTTTTGTTGAATGGAGTAATCTTAGTAAATGAAATTTTATATTGATAACTTCTATTGGAGAAAGTAGTAGCAACACTGGTTTGAGCTCTTAAATGCGAAGCTTTCACATCGATATAAGTTGCCGATCCTACACTGCCGAAACCCAGGTCATTTTCTTTCAACCCAATAACAGCGGTGGCATTATTCATTACTTCATTCAATCCACCCCAACTACTCCAGGGTGCATACCCATCAGACAATTGATTCATGGGAATATCATTAATAGATACTTTAAACAGCTTAGCATCAAAGCCTTTTGCGCGGAATCTTCTGATACCAAAATGAAAAGCAGCAGTATTAGTAAATAAATCTCTGTTAGCGTTAAGTACAGAAGGAACAAAAGATTCTGAGCTTTTAATGCCATCATCTAAATCGCCGGATGCTGCAAATTGATGAATAGATGCTTCATGGAGAGATGAAGCCAATTCAATACTATCTATAAAATGATTTTTAATTTTTTTGTAGACAGCAATAGATTGTGCATTCAACAAGCTGAACGCAATACAAAAAATAATAAATAAAAACATCCGCATGAACAAAAATTAACTGCGGAGTCACAAACAGTGTAAAATTAATTGCCTACGCTATTCGAACTTCAAAGTGTTACATTATTACGGCAAATACATAAATCTACCCCGTTAAAACACTGTAAAAAATTACGGTAAATACTTAGTTGATGGGACAGCGAAGTGGTTAGTTTTAAGTTTAAAAAAAGTCATGTTCCTCCTCTACTTTTTATTATTGATTAACGTATTTTTTGCTCCACCGAAAAAAGAAAAAATAGTTATTGCATTCTATAATTTAGAAAACATGTATGACACCATTGATAACCCAATGATTAATGACGATGAGTTTATACCATCGGGTGCCAAGCAGTACAATACCGAGATTTATCAGGATAAATTATTTAAACTTTCCACTGTTTTGTCTGACATAGGAACAGAACAGCATAAATATGGACCGGCTATTATTGGTGTGGCTGAAATTGAAAATGACACAGTATTGTATGATTTAACGCGACATTTTTTGTTGAGAGACCGGAAACTAAAATTCATTCATTTTGATTCTAAAGATGCACGAGGCGTAGATGTAGGATTGTTTTATCATCCGAAAATGTTTATTCCACAACTGGCATTTCCACTGCATGTTACGTTGCCGGGAAAAAGCAAAGAGTCGGCCACCACCCGTGACATTTTATATGTAAAGGGTTATTTAGCGGGCGAGCAAGTGCATGTGTTGGTGAATCACTGGCCCAGCAGAAGAGGTGGAGAAGAACGAAGTGGCCCGGCGAGAGAAGCGGCAGCATGGGTTTGCAAACAACACATAGACTCCATTCTAAATAAAGAGTCCGCTGCTAAAATTATTTTGATGGGAGACTTAAATGATAATCCAACAGATAAGAGTATTCGCAAAACACTGCATACAGTTGGCACCTATCCTCCAATAAAAAAAGACCAGTTATTTAATCCCTGGGAGAAGCATTATGCCAGGGGGATGGGTACGCTTGCCAATAAAGATGTGTGGGGCTTATTTGATCAGATAATTATTTCAGCAGCTTTTACAGACAGCACAAATGGGGGTTGGTTGTATGGTGAATCGTATATTTATTCCAGTTATTTTATGAAGGAAACGAGTGGCAGATTTAAAGGTTATCCCATGCGGACCTGGGAGGGCAATCATTATCGGGGAGGCTTCAGTGACCATTTTCCCACTTACATTGTATTAGAAAAATATATACATTAGGGTGAAAATCGCATTTCAGGGGCAAGAATCGGGCAAAGTCATAAAAAATACTGCAAAATAGCTGCTAAAAATTGATATAAAACCCTACCTTTGCAGCCCCAAATCTGTTTTGGCAGATTTTCCGCTTGCGGGATCCACTGGGAAAAAACCAATTTTTAACCAAAAAAATTCAAGTAATGAACAATTACGAATTGATGGTGATTTTCACTCCGGTTCTTTCTGACGAAGATTTCAAATCTTCACAGAAGAAGTACCAAGACTTCATCGCTGAAAACGGTGGTGCAGTTGTACACAGTAACCCATGGGGTTTAAAATCACTTGCTTACCCAATCCAGAAGAAAACAACTGGTATTTATTGGGTTTTAGAGTTTACAGGACCTTCAGAAATTAATGAAAAATTGAAGATCCAGTTATTACGTGATGAGCAAGTAATGCGTCACATGATTACCCGTCTCGATAAATACGCCGTCGAGTACAACTACACTAAGAGGAATGGCGGATTTCCTAAACTTGATAAAACCGAAGCATAGTCATGG
>JBIIAP010000298.1:0-3148 GCA_044239855.1 Sediminibacterium sp.
ATGAATATATGGCTATACCATGTGACCATGAAAAACAATAATTAAATACACATGAAATTAGACTTAAAAATAATCCAGGATAATTTGTTGGTGCAATATTGCAATCAAGTTGATAAGGAATTGAAAAACAACTTTGACAAATTGGTTGATGCCGAAATTTCAACAGACATTTTCAGTTTTTATACTTCGGTAGCATCGGTTTATTCAAGCAAAATTGAAGGTGAAAATATTGAGTTGGACAGTTACATTAAGCATAAAAAATTTGGCATTAAATTTTTACCGGACTACACCAAAAAAATTGACGACCTGTATACGGCTTACACTTTTGCAAAAACAAATGTGTTAAACAAAGTAAACATTAGCGAAGCACATAAACTTTTGAGTAAACACCTTGTTGCCAAAAACCAACAAGGTAAGTTGAGAACACAAAACATGTATGTTAGCACGCCAGACGGAAGAATAGAATATGTGGCGGCTACGCCTTCAGCATTGGAAAGCGAAATGGAAAAATTTTACCACGACATAGCATTGCTTTTGAAAACAGAATTAACCATACAGGAGGTTTTCTTTTTCGCCGCTATGATTCATTTGGTATTCGTAAAAATTCATCCGTGGAATGATGGAAACGGGAGAAGTGGACGGTTATTAGAGAAATGGTTTTTAGGGCAAAAGTTGGGGGAAAAAGCTTGGTTTATTCCAAGCGAAAGAAACTATTATGAGCAACATCAAACTTATTACAATAACATTCGTGCATTGGGTTTAGAATATCCTGAATTGGATTACAGCAAAGCTTTGCCTTTTCTCCTAATGCTACCCAACTCTATTAATCACAAAGGATAAAACAATATGAGTATCATAGGCGGGGAGTAACAAAATCTATCTCATTGCTAAAATATCTTATATATAACAAGAATCCCCCCGTTAAACTAAGCAAATAATTACCTAAAATATGCACTAAAGTATACAAAATGTAAAAAATAAGCTATAAAATAAATGCTTAATTACTACATTTTTGCAATCAAAACAAACTCACCGCTACCCTGGTTACTACCATTGATCAATCGGGTAATACAACCATTAATGACCTGAACATCACTTTTGTTCCTGCTGCTATTTATGCTTACAATATTGGAGTGGTTACCATTGAGCAACAAAGAAGTTGGCTGAATGATTAACCGTTAAAAAATCCCCTTGCATGCGTATAAATACGTGTGCAAGGGGATGGTGTATGCTATACCTTTCCGCAGTTTTAAAAGTAGAACATTTAATCAATTGTTTTTTTAGCGCAATAAAGTGGAAGTGCATGTAAGCAATTTCAAGATGCAGCTCCAAAACTGCGACACTGTGTCGCAGTTTTGCAATGGAAGCATAACTTATTGATTTTAAGCAAAATAAGCAATTATAACGAGGCATTATTGTATACTTAAAAAGCACCCTGAACTATTTTAAAATAAAAAATCTGTGGGGTAAAATAAGATCTATAAAATAACTAACAGTAAATGTTATCTAAAATAATTATACCTTTGCTATGAATATTACTTTTTCGGATAAGAAGTTGGCAAAATTGGCTAATAATGACCGTGCATTATTTAAACATTTAGGAAAAATAAGAGCCCTTAAATTCAAAACAAGAATGACGCAGTTAGAAGTTGCGGTTACGCTTGAAGAATTAAGAACTTTACCGGGTAATTATCACGAATTGATAGGAAATCGAAAGGGGCAGTGGGCTTGTGATTTAGATCAGCCTTATAGAATGGTTTTTACACCCCATGAAAAGCCAATACCCCAAAATGAAAGCGGTTGCTATGTATGGCTCGAAATAAAAGGTGTAGAGATTATAGAACTAATAAATTATCATCAAGAATAATTCATAGAAAGCACTTATATAAAAACTTAATTTATGACAATCGTAAATGAATATTTTCCTCAAACAATTTTCCCTCCCGGCGAAACACTAAAAGAAAAGCTAGAAGAAATGAATATGGGGCCTAAGGAATTTGCGCTTCGTACCGGAAAACCCGAAAAAACTATTATAGCAGTATTGCAGGGTACCAGCGCTATTACAGCAGATATGTCGGTACTTTTTGAACAAGTAACTTTAATACCGGCACATTATTGGTTAAATCACCAGCGGCATTATGATGAGTTTGTTGCAAAAGGTAAAAGAAAAAAAATCATTCAACAATCGGTTCAATGGGCTAAACAATTTCCTTTGGCCGAAATGATTAAAAAACAATGGCTACCTCAGGTTAGCACGGTACAAGATAAGACAGCTGCACTGCTTAATTTTTTTGGCTTTTCATCGCATACTGCATGGAAGAAATATTATTTTAAGCAACAACTGAAAGTGGCATTTAGCATCTCTTTAGAAAAAACCAATGAGCCGTATGCTATTTCTGTTTGGTTAAGAAAAGGAGATTTACAGGCCGCACAACTTAATGCCGGAGCATATTCCAATAAAAAATTAAAGGAAGCATTGCCTTCTTTAAAACAATTGATGGCTAGTCAGTCGCTCAATTTTTTTCAACAACTGCAAACCATTTGCTTGTCTGCAGGCGTAAAAGTTGTGCATACACCCGCTATTAAAAAAGCACCTATTGCAGGCGCTACCCGATGGATTAATGATACCCCTTTAATTCAACTATCCTCGCATTACAAAAGAAACGATCATTTTTGGCATACTTTTTTTCATGAAATAGGACATGTCCTTTTACATGGTAAAAAAGCCATTTTTTTAGAGGAAGTTGCTTATGCCAACAAAGACCAAAACAAAGAAAAAGAAGCCGATACTTTTGCGCATAAATATATATTAACAGCGGAGGATGAAGAAGCGATTAAAGCAGCCACACTAAAAGATAAAAAAGATATTGCTCATTTAGCTAATCAATTAAATACTAGTCCGGCAATTCTTGTAGCAAAACTGCACCAGCAAAAGCGCATCAACGCGTCATGGGTAAAAGAATGGATTCATCCCGTTGTTTTTGATTAATATCGCCCCGAAATTTGTACTAATTTAATAAAAATGTATTACCTTAATACTGTAGTATAATTTACGATACTACCCATCCAATATTTTTTGAAAGCAAGTCGGAATGGCCTTAATTAGCCATTTTGCAATATTGTTTCGGATTTACCAATTGTGATATCC
>JBIIAP010000075.1:0-10407 GCA_044239855.1 Sediminibacterium sp.
CATGTATGCCAATTGATTTAGCTAATGAATCAGCATAAATACCATACTTCAAATTTTTAACAGGTAATTCCTGCTTTCCCCAAACCCAGGCAATTCCAATAAATATAACAATAGCTAACAATACGTTTACTACTACCCCGCCTACCATTATAATTAGTCGTTGCCAAGCCGGCTTTGCCCTAAACTCCCAAGGCTGAGCAGGAGCATTTAACTGCTCTTTGTCCATACTCTCATCTATCATACCGGATATTTTAACATATCCGCCAAATGGAATCCATCCAATTCCGTATTCAGTTTCCCCTTTTTGTTTTTTCCAAAGACTAAACCATGGATTAAAAAACAAGTAAAACTTTTCAACCCGGCACTTAAAGAATTTGGCAGGCAAATAATGCCCCAATTCATGTAATACCACTAATATGGAAAAAGATAAAATGAATTGTGCTATTTTAACTCCTATTACAGATAAGTTAATGGCCATTAAACTCATACTCATTCGCTCGAGATTTTATTTATATTTTAAAATTACATTTGAATTAAAGATGCTGCAAAGTCACGTGTTTCTGCATCTGTGTCAAAATATTCTTGCAAGGTAGGCTTTTCAATAAACTTTATTTTATTCATTGTGCGTTCCACCAAATCGGTTATATCTAAGAAACCAATTCTGTTGCGTAAAAATGCAAACACGGCTATCTCATTGGCTGCATTTAAAACACAAGGCAGATTTCCTCCTTTGTTTAATGCATCCATCGCCAACTGTAAATTTCTAAACGTTTTCAGATCCGGCTCTTCAAAATTCAATACATTGGGCTTTTTGAAATCATACCTAGGAAAATCATTGGCAAGTCTTTTAGGATAAGCCATTGCATATTGAATAGGAAGCTTCATATCAGGCAAGCCCATCTGAGCTTTCATACTCCCATCTTCAAACTGAACCATACTGTGAATAATACTCTGCGGATGTACAACCACACCAATTTGCTTAGGAGCCAAATTAAACAACCATTTAGCCTCAATCATTTCCAGGCCTTTATTCATTAAAGTAGCAGAGTCTATAGAAATTTTAGCTCCCATGCTCCAATTAGGATGTTGTAAAGCATGCTCCCTTTTAACATTTACTAAAAAATTAGGTTTCTTCCCTAAAAAAGGACCTCCGCTGGCTGTTAAAATAATTTTTTCAATCTTATTTTTTGTTTCCCCAACCAGACATTGAAAAATTGCAGAATGTTCACTATCTACAGGTAAAATTGGCACTTTTTTAGCCGCAGCTTTTTGCATAACAATATCACCTGCAACTACCAATGTTTCTTTATTAGCTAAAGCAATTGGTTTTCCTAATTCAATTGCATTCAAGGTTGGCTTTAATCCTGCATAACCAACAATTCCGGCCAACATCATATCATAACAGTCTACTGAAGCTGCTTCTGATAGTGCGTCTTCCCCGGAAAACACTTTTACATCTGTTTTAGATAATGCATCTTTTACAAATAAATATTTCTTTTCATCACCAATCACCACCATATTGGGATTGAATTCAAGCGCTTGCTTGATTAAAAGATCTGCGTTGCTCTGTGCAGTCAATATTTCTGCAGAAAAAAGTTGCGGGTTTGATTTAATCACCTCCAAAGCCTGTGTTCCTATTGAACCTGTAGACCCGAATATGGCGATACGTTTTATACTCATTCAGCTATTTTATTTAACACCGATTTGCCGAAAATACACAAATATGGGTATCCTTTTGTGAATATTATATTAATATTTAACTATTTATAATAAATGGTTGTAATGCATTGGCTATTATTCTGTCATTACTCAGTCTGGGTACTTTGTTTTGTCCACCTAATTTTCCTATTGATTTCATGTATTCAATAAACCCGTTTTTTTGAACAAGGGTAATTTTGAGCGGTAACAAAATATTGCCACGCTGCAAATCATCATAATACACATTTTTAGTTCGCATAATTTCATTCAAAGCAATACTAAATGAAGCTAAATTATCAGGCATTTGCTCAAACTCAATAAACCATTCATGGTAACTTTTCCCTTCCCCTTGCTGCACCATTGGGGCAACCGTAAACTCGGTAACTTTAGCATGATGCTGCTCCATGGCTTTTAATATAGCTTGCTCAACTTCTTCCCCAATAACATGTTCTCCAAACGCAGAGATAAAATGCTTAATCCTACCGGTAACAACAATTCTATATGGATTAATACTTACAAACTTAATGGTATCGCCAATATTATATCCCCACAAACCTGCATTACTATTTACAATTAATGCATAATTCTCTCCTATTTCAACGTCTTTTAATGACAATCTTTTTGGGTGCTCATTTTTTATTTCTCCCACTGGAATAAATTCAAAAAAGATTCCACTATTGGTGTTTAACAACATGCCATGTTCTTTTTGGGAGTCTTGGAAAGCAAAAAAACCCTCACTTGCCGGGAACAATTCAATCGCATCTACTTTTCTGCCAATACTTTCAAAAAGTTTTGCTTTATAGGGTTCAAAATTTACTCCCCCCTGAACCATTACACTGAAATTCGGAAATAAATCGCCTATTTTTTTACCACTAACTTCCATTAATCTATCGAAGTACATTTGCATCCAAGGCGGAATTCCGCTGATCAGAGTCATGTCTTTATTGATTGTTTCGGCAACAATTTTATTGAGTTTGGTTTCCCAATCTTCAATACAATTGGTTTCGTAGCCTGGTAATTGGTTAGAACGCAAATAAGCTGGTACATGATGATTTACTATACCGCTCAATCTTCCGGTTGGAATTTTACCCGTACGCTCTAAAATGGGAGAACCACTTAAAAAAATCATTTTCCCGGTAACAAAAGCATTATTTCCGGTTTCTGCCATATAACATAACAACGCATTTCTGGCCGTATCGATGTGGTTGGGTATAGAATCTTTGGTAATGGGAATATATTTTACCCCGCTGGTTGTTCCACTGGTTTTAGCAAAATAAATGGGTGATCCTTTCCATAATATATTGTCTTTGCCCTGCTTAATTTGTTCAATATAAGGCTTTAACATTTCATAGTCCCGAATAGGAACCGCATGTGTAAATGACTCATAATCAGCAACTTGATCTAATTTATGGTCTTTTCCGAAACGTGTTTGCCGACCTATTTTCAATTGATTTTTAAAAATAGCTTCCTGGTGCTCCACTGCCTGAAGCATACCCTTTTGGGTTTTATTATATATTAGCTGTGCAAAGGGTTTTGCCAATAATGATTTTAAATTCATATTTAATTGATGGTCAATTAGGAGGCAAAAATACGGTGTTGTGAGCAGCGTTAGCAAGGTATTTATTAAATAATGATAATTTATTTATAAAATTGTTCTTGTTTATTCAGTCAAATCCTTACCTTTGCCGTCCTAATTTTGGATAGCTATGTTAGCAGTTGTAAAAATCGCAGGTCAACAATTTAAAGTACAAGAAGGTCAAAATTTGTACGTTCCTCACCTGCAGGGCAAAACCGGAGACAAAGTAGAGTTTAATGATGTACTGTTTGTTGACAAGAATGGTACTATTGCTACAGGTTCAGCTGTAAAGGCTACTGTAAAAGCAGAAATCATTAGTGATCTTGTGCAAGGTGAAAAAGTGATCGCCTTTAAAATGAAAAGAAGAAAGGGCTTCCGCAAGAAGCATGGTCACAGAACACACTATACAAGAATCAAAATCGAAAGCATCGCTTAATTAAGTTTAAACGACTTTGTTTGAAACAAGCAAAGTGTAAAATCATACAATTATGGCACACAAAAAAGGTGAAGGTAGTGTTAAGAACGGTCGTGACTCACAAAGCAAACGTCTTGGAGTAAAGATCTACGGTGGTCAACCAGCTTTTTCTGGCAATATTATTATTCGCCAGAGAGGTACTGTATATCATCCAGGTAAAAATGTAGGAGTTGGAACAGACTTTACATTATTTGCATTATCTGATGGAATAGTAGAGTTTAAAAAAGGAAAATCTGATAAAACTACAGTGTCAGTTTTACCTGCTGCAGTAACAGCATAAAAAAAATATTTTGTAGTTCCAAATAAGTTTTTTTATTTAGTGTATTATTTACTAACCATTAAATCTAAAAAACATGGCAACTGCAAAAAAAGCCGCTAAAAAAGCTGCTCCTAAAAAAGCCGCTCCTAAAAAAGCTGCTGTAAAAAAAGCCGCTCCTAAAAAAGCCGCTGCAAAGAAAGCTGCTCCTAAAAAAGCTGCAAAGAAAGCTGCTCCTAAAAAAGCTGCTGTAAAAAAAGCCGCTCCTAAAAAAGCTGCTGCAAAGAAGGCTGCTCCTAAAAAAGCTGCAAAGAAAGCTGCTCCTAAAAAAGCTGCGAAGAAAGCCTAATCAATTTCTAATTTCTACAACAGAAATAGATACGAATCCCGGACTTGTCCGGGATTTTTTTTGTATCTATCATTTGCCTTTATTACTTTACAGCCATGATGAACAATTACGATATAGCAGATAACTTTTCTTTATTAGCCAAACTGATAGACATTCATGGCGACAATTCATTCAAAGCAAAATCTTATTCATCAGCTGCTTTTGCAATAGAAAAATTAACAGTACAGCTTTCTTCTCTCCCACATGAACAAATTTATAAAGTTAAAGGCATCGGTGATAGCATTGGGAAGAGTGTAATTGAACAATTAGAAACCGGCACACTTACCGCTTTACTTGAATATATTTCTAAAACGCCTCCCGGAATCTTGGAAATGATGAACATTAAAGGTATTGGTCCAAAAAAAATTGCTACGATTTGGAAAGAATTAGAAATAGAATCCTTAGGTGAATTATTGTATGCATGTAATGAAAACAGATTAACCCTCTATAAAGGTTTTGGCGAGAAATCTCAAAACAATATCAAAGACGCCATTACTTTTTACATGGGAACTATTGGTAATTACTTGTACCAACAAATTGAACCTTATGCTTTATCAATGCACCAAAAAATTACCAATGCCTTTGAAAATATTTTTTTGTTAACCGGTGAATTTAGAAGACAGTTCGAAGTGATTCATCAATTAGAGTGGGTTACCGATGAAACTGCAGAAAAACTAAAGCAGTTTTTCACAGAAAACAATTATACACTGAATCAGGATGAAACTGATTTTTTGGAATTCAAGGGAGAAGAAAATGTGAAACTTTGCTTTCATCTTTGCGCTACTAATCAACTTTATTCCAAACTTTTTCAAACCAGTTGCAGTAAAGATTTTCTGATTGAATGGAATGGCACTACTTATTGGGATTCCTCTTTAGCATACTCCTCAGAGGAAGAAATATTCTCCAAAGCCAATACAGCATATATTCCAGCTTACTTAAGAGAAAATAAAACAATCATTAATACTGCCCTCCATAATAATTTAGCAACTGTTATACAGCCTGAAAACATAACAGGAATTATTCACAGTCACAGTAATTGGAGTGACGGAAGTAATACTATTGAGGAAATGGCAAAGGCTGCAATCGATAAAGGCTTACAGTATCTGGTAATTAGTGATCACTCTAAAACAGCATTTTATGCAAAAGGACTGCAAGAAGATCGATTAATGGCTCAACACCTTCAAATTGATGAATTAAACCGCAAATTAGCCCCTTTTGAAATTTTCAAGAGCATTGAGAGTGATATATTAAATGACGGGAATTTAGACTATGCTGATAGCGTTTTAAACAGCTTCGACCTTGTCATCGCCTCTATACACTCCAATCTTAAAATGTCAGAGGAAAAAGCAATGAGCCGATTATTAAAAGCGATTGAAAATCCTTTCACTTCCATTCTTGGTCACATGACTGGCAGATTATTACTCAGCAGAAACGGATACCCTGTTAATCATGAAAAAATAATTGATGCGTGCGCAGCAAATAATGTTGTTATAGAATTAAATGCTCATCCCAGAAGACTTGATATTGACTGGAGATGGATTGAAAAAGCCCTGGAGAAAAATATTTTAATTTCCATCAATCCCGATGCACATAGTATTGAGGGGTATGATGATTGTAAATACGGAATATTGGTTGCACAAAAAGCCGGACTAACCAAAGAACAAAACTTAAGTAGTTTTTCTTTAGAACAGTTTGAACAATTTGTTCAATCACAAAAAAGCAAAAGACCATTATAATGGTTCGCTATGAAGAGGTAGCGTTATAGTAAATATTGTACCTACACCAGCAATAGAACTAAATTCGATGCTGCCGTTGGCTTTTTCAACTATTCCCTTGCAAATTGCTAACCCCAGGCCTGATCCGGATGATTTGGTTGTAAAATTCGGACTAAAAATATGCTTCTTTACATCATCAGGAATTCCCCCTGACCGATCTTGAATACTTATTTCTACGCTATGCTGTTTTATTTTTTGTTGGATTAAAACATATACTTCACCAAATTGTTCAATGCCCGCTTCAATAGCATTTTTAAATAAATTAGTCAATAACCTGTTTATTTGTACCCGATCTGCATAGATTATTGCAGGCAAATCATCCTGCTGCCAATCAAAATGAATTTGCTCATTGTTTGCGTGTAGCAATATCAGCGAACTTATACTATCTGAAATATCAAATTTTTCCAGATGTACATTTCCAATATTAGCAAATTGAGAAAAATCGCCGGCTATTTTTGCCAACTGATCGATTTGCTCTATCAATGTGGCAGCCATTGTTTCAGATAACTGCTTTACATTGGGTGATCCTTCTCTGATAGATTTCTGCAAAAACTGAATACTCAATTTCATAGGAGTTAACGGGTTCTTAATTTCATGCGCAACCTGTCGAGCCATTTCTCTCCAGGCCCCTTCCCTTTCACTTTGCGCCAACGATTGTACACTTTTATCTAATTTACGAACCATTGTATTGTATTCTTTTACCAATACCCCAATTTCATCATTTCTACTCCAATTGATTTCTTCATTTTTCGCCCCTACATTCATTTTCATCATCGTTGCCCCAATTAAACTGAGCGATGAAGTAATTCGATTAGTTAATAGAAAAGCTATTGCCCCTGCCAATAAAAAAATAAATGCATTCAAATTAATTAGTGTAGCCATAAATCCGGATATCTCCTGATTCAATTCTGACTGAGAATTTAGATATGGAATATTCAAATAACCATATGTATGTTGTTCTTCATTAATTAATGGTACATAAACACTTAAATATTTAAAACTACCAATTGTTTCAGACTGAAAAAACCGAATCCGATGATTATATTTCATTTCTATAAATGCATTCGGTTGCATTTTTTCAGTAAGTAAATGCTTATTGTAAATGTAAGGTTGACTGGAAATTATTAAATTTCCATCATCGTTAAAGTAATTGATGTCTACATTATGAGAATCTGAAATTTCCGCTATTGATTTCTCTAAATCTGTATTAGTAAATTCATTGTTAACATTGTTACTGATGGCTTTAATTTTAAGATTTAATTCATTAGCCATCACTTGTATTGAATTAGATAGCCGCTCCTCATTACTGGTGTTAAATCGATAAATAAAGAATGATATGGAAGCAATCCCGATTACAATAAAAGAAAATAAACTAACAAAAATAATTGTTGCCTGAATTTGTGTTTTAATGTTAATTCGAAACAATTGTTTGATCTCTTGCCATTTAAACCTTGCCTTTACTAATTGATTACCTATGTCAAAACAAAAAATAATTACAATAAATGAGCAGAATAAATATGCAATTAACGTAACTAATTCTATTACCCATGTATTTCGTTTTGCTACTACTACTTGCCTATTATTTCCGGTATTAAACCATAATTCGCTGTAGTCTCCTTCATCTTGATAGGTAAATTCAAACGCGGGAGTTTTATTTAAATCAATTTTTGAGGGAAAATTGTAATGTTTAAAGTGATTAATAACATTGCCATTTAAATAAACCGCATAAGCATAATTAGTATTTAGATCAGTTATCGGGTCTTGTGATTGATTAAATAATTCAGGATATAATGCTTCACTCTTATACTTTTTCAGTTTCATTAAAACATAGATATATCCTTGTATGCCGGCTTCCTTAATAACTTCTTTTTGAAATATATAACTATTTCCTTCTTTTGAATTTTCATACCTGTATAAGTCAGGAACTTCAGTTTGTATTGCCTTATTCAGCACTATCGTTTTGATCGATGCATAACTCAACGAGTCATCGTTGTATAAAGGACGAAATAAGGCGTCATAAGTATAAATATGTGTTTCATATTTATTCAAGTAACCCGAAAAATTTTGATTAATTAAACTGTCTTTTACATATTTGTTGAGGTATTCACTTTTGTTGAATCGATGGAAATTAGCATTCAAAAAGTCATTGTCAAAATTGGTGGCTGCGATATACAATAAATTTTCTCCGGAAGGATCGGTTTGAATAGCAAGCTTTTCTGCGATGCGTTTTCTTTGTTCGAACTCCACTACTTTATTTTGGTACATCACCAAAATTGCTATAGACATGGCAAAAAACATTACCCAGAATATAAAATATGGGGTCCGAATAAATGAAATTTCCAGGTCTTTTTTTCTCCAATTTAAAATCAATAAATACCCCAACAACCAAAACAATACAACTAAATAATGACTTCCTTCCTCCCTTTTTGCAAGTATAAACATAAAAGCAAATCCGGTTAAAATCACTGTTAATAACTGAATTAGCATGTTTAACCCTTGCTGCAATACCAGCCGATACAAAACCTGAGAAAGATAAAAAAAGTTCAAAGCCAATAAACAAAGTACTACGAAACTAATAACGCTATAAATACTTAAACTAAAAAAATTAGACACATCAAAAGATATGGTTGAATCGCGTACCAAACTATTGACAATATTGACACCAATAAAAAAGAAAATGGTTAATGAGGACAATGAAACAATTGTTGTGAAAAATGGAGTGTGCTTTTTATTCCATACAATAGATTCATCTTGATGATTTTTGAAGAACAGTAATAACCAAAAAAATATTATTGCATTAATCAATAAATCACCTAAAGAAGGATGCAAGAAATTAGAGGCATAAATAGTAGGATCGAACAAAGGTAATTTGGAGAAATTAAATGGGAATGGAAATAAATATGCAGCCAATCGCAATAAAACTACCCAAAAAAATAAAAAAGAAAACCCTTTAAAAAATCCAATCGAAACAAGCAAATCTTCTGACACAAAATGCAAGAAAATAAATATTAGTAACACAGCCAATACCCTTAATACAATGGTAAATACATCATAAGATATAAATGCTTTCCCCTCTTTTAAGCTAATACTGAAAAGGTATTCCCCTTTGCTGGTGAGCACCGGAACAGATTGTTTATTTTCGCCTATGTCATATTGATTTGCCAATCCGGGAAATGATGCAAAATCAGATTTAAAATACTTGTTTTGAATAAAATATGTCCACTTTACAGGCAACACCGCAAAAACATAATATTGCTGCTGTTTTAATACTAATTTATTTTTGTTGATAATAAAGCTACCATGAGGATTGGTAACAAAATAAGTACCGATGGGCTGATTGATTTCATTTGAAGAAACTTCCATTTTATTTGAACTCCAATAACGAATTTCAGTGGTACCGGATGGAGCTATATGATAAATGAATAACCCAAAAGCATCTTCTTCTTTCCTCTTTTCTTCAGTTGTAGCTATAGGATGAATCAGTGATTCTATTAATGAAGTATCCGAAATGATTGTATTGATTTTTTTCTCTTCTGCATGAATCAGCCTTTCTAATTTACTTTTTACTTTTTCCGGGCTTGCATGATAACTCCAGTAGTTAGTGAAAATAAATGATATAGTATACAACCAGGCAGCTATAATAATTAAATAGCCGTGCTTGTAAATGGTTGTTCGTATTTGACTAATCAATTGAATTATTTTTGTTTCTTAATATTATTCCAGAGTTCATCCATTTCTTCCAAACTTAAGTCTGTTAATTTATTTCCTTGTTGGCCAGCTATTTTTTCCATTTGCTGAAATCGGTCAATAAATTTCCGATTCGTTCTTTCCAAAGCTGTTTCAGGATCAACCTTCAAAAAGCGTGCGTAATTCACCAAACTAAATAATAAATCTCCAAACTCTGCTTCAATATCATCTTGTTGATCTGATGCAATTGCCTCTTGCAGCTCCTTTGTTTCTTCTTCTACTTTTTTCCAAACATCTTCTTTATTACTCCATTCAAAACCTACCTGTTTAGATTTCTCCTGCAATCTCAGCGATTTTACAATGGCAGGCAATGACTTTGGTACGCCTTCCAACGTAGATTTTTTACCTTCTGCTGCTTTTATTTTTTCCCAATTTCTTTTTACGTCTTCCTCATCATTCACTTTCACCTCCCCATAAATATGTGGATGCCTCCTAATCAGCTTTTCAGCAATTCCAGTTAATACATCTTCTAACAAAAATGCATTTTGTTCT
>JBIIAP010000076.1:0-10376 GCA_044239855.1 Sediminibacterium sp.
AATATTACCCTCAGCAATATCTAACGACCACTTAACATATTCTTGTAAACTTCCGTTTAACCAATTGTATTGGGTATCAGCCATCCAGTCATCCATGTAATAAGCAACTAATTTATAATGACCCGATTGAAAAACTTTTTTAGCAAGCTGTAATTTTTCGATATTAGAAGTGCACAAAAATATAATGCCTTTTTCCGGAAGTTTACTTATTGAAAAATATTTTTCAATAAATAATTCTCTGTATGAAAGATCTAGATATTTTAAAAATTTGTGTAAATAATTAAAAGGACGATATTTAAATTCAAACGAAGTATATGATAGTTTTATAATGGTTGTTTTTAAACTAGCATCAGTAATTTCAGTTAATTGTTTCTTATCACATATGGTATATAACTTATTAGCGGGGTAACCATCAAATAAATTATATAATGTTTGACTAATGCCACCTAATAATTTAGAGGGAACACCATCTATAAATATTAAATTGGGTAATTGATTTAAGTTGGCAGTACTTACTTTCAAATCTTTTTAATTAATATAAAATATAAATAGATTAACGATTTATTTGCCTTCCTCCATAAGAGAATATTCTTGAGTTAATCTATCAAAATAGAAATAATCCTTGGTCTTAATAAATATTTCATACAAATCGGTATAGCCAAACCAAAACATAAATCGTATAAACTTTAACCGTTTAACAATTCGCCATCCTATTCCTTTATATTTTTTTACAATTTTATTTTCTTCTGCAGTTGAGGGTAAATAATTTTTTAAAACTTCCTGCGCTTCAAAATGATATTTATCAAACTGTTCTAAAGTTTTTTGATTGGCGCTACGATACCTGAAGCTTCCTAATATTGCAGAAATTGTATAAAATTCTGCATATTTAAAAAATCTGCTCCATAATTCCATGTCACCTGCTAGGCTAAGATTAACTGACATGGTAGCACCTGCCTTATTCCAAAGTTCCCTAGACCAAAAAGTTCCTTCTTGCTGAATAAACTGATAATTTCCGGTTAGATAATGAAATTTAGTCCAGTTAATTCTAGAACCAATATAAAATATTTGACCATATTCTGTGATACAATTTGGATTACCACTTAGCCATTGAACCTGAGTATATCTGGAAAAAATTGAAGCAACAGTAAATAATGAGTGGGGCTGTAACAAATCATCAGAATTGATATACGTCATGATTTCACCGCTACTTCTACTAAATCCTTTTTGAATTGCATCATACATACCTTTATCGGGTTCACTAACCCAATAACTTAATTGATCTGCATATTTCTTTATGATATCTACAGAACCGTCGGTACTTCCTCCATCAATTATAATATATTCAAGGTTGGGATAGTTTTGTGATAAAACTGATTGTATAGTTAATTCAATAAACTTTTCTTGGTTAAAATTAGGTGTAACGACAGTTATTTTTGGATATTGTTTACTCATGTATATTGGGTAATAAGTTTAAATTTTTGTAAAATATTTTTATAGGAATTAGCTCTTTGAAAGTTAAATTTTCTCCAAGCAAAATACATTTGTAGGTAATAATATTTTCTGGAGTGGTTTTGTGGTTTAATGAAACTTAATATAATTCTATAAATTGATTCTTTTATAATTTCCCATTTAACATATTGGGGTTGATTGATATAATCAATATAGTGCCAATAGTATTTGATCAAATCATAGGAAGCCTTATGTCCAGCAATTAATTTTTTAAAATAAGTTTTGGTTAATCGTTCAGGTAAAATAAAATGCTTAAAATGCAGTTGCTCTTCATAGTGTAAAGTATATCCAAGCAAAATAGCTCTTGCACATAATTCTGCATCCTCACCTGAGCTCAAGTCTTCACCTTTTCTGCCTATTAGTAAAGAGGGATTATTTTTATGTGCATTAAAATATAATTTTTTACGGATAACAATACCTGCTCCCCATAAATATTTTCTTGAAGTTGCATCACCCGATTCAGTCAATGGTTTTCCTACTGCATAAGAATTTTCAACAGCAGCAAACCATTTTGGAAAATTAGTAGTTGATGTTGAAACAGCCTCCCCTCTACCACCTAGTATGCCAATTTGGTGATGACTATTCATTTTTTCAAAAGCAGTAGAAACATAATTTTCAGATAGCCAATTATCATCATCACAAAATAATAAAAAATCATATTTTGCTTCTAAAGCACCTCTAAGCCTTGCTGCAGATAAACCTTGTACAACTTCAGATACAATTTTAAAATTTAAATTTAATAATCGTTTTTTACATTCATCATAAGCTATTTGTAATGTATCGTCTGTTGAATTATTGTCAACAATAATCAATTCCCAGTTAAGATTTACCAATACTTTTTGTTTTGAAATATGATATAGCGTATCTGGCAACCTTTGGCTGCTGTTAAAACAGCAAATAACTATTGAAACACCTTTCAATTTTTTTTATTATATATAAATTCTTTAAATAAGAAGATATAAGTGAGCAATTATTTTTAAATAATCTATTATATTGAGCAATAATCAGACTGATATATTCTGCTGTTGATTTAAGTTTAGGTATAATATAAATCTGTGTTTTTTAGAAATCAGGTGCATGTATTTATGATTCTTGAAATATGCCGACTATTTTATAATTAACTTTTTATTCGCTTTGATGTTGAAATATTTTTTGAGTTTAAAAAGCCATGATCCACCTGATTTATCAAATATTCATAAGCATCTGTAATATGAAAACTACAGATATAATCATTCCACATCCAAATATCTTCTTCAGTTCTACTTCCAATTCCAATTTGATAAATACCTGCTCTTAAAACATTTTTCTCAATTGTAAAAACACAGGAAAAGAATCCAGCTGCTGCTTCAAATGTATCATAATCTGTAATTGAAAATAACCTAACATTATCTTTAAAAATTGCTAAAGTAATTCTGATTGGAGGTGTTGTCTCTTTTGCAAATATTCGAATATTAAATATGATTTGTTGAGTTGGTTGAATAATTAGTTCATTAGTAAAAGGGTTAATTCCATTAATTAGAAACTCATGGAATTGAATAAATTTATTCAAATGACCATCAAATTTAACCTCATTAATTTGTTGAATTACGGAATGCTGTTGATAATATTTATTAATAACAGTGGAGGTTTCATTTACATCAAGCACTTTGCCGTTAGAAAGCAAAACTGAATTTTTACACAATTGACTTATCGCTGTTAAATTATGACTTACAAATAAAACAGTTCTTCCATCTTTAATACTTACGTCTCTCATTTTCAATAAGCATTTTTTTTGAAAGTCAGCATCACCAACGGCTAATACCTCATCTAATATTAAAATTTCAGGTTCTAAATGGGCGGCAACTGCAAATGCAAGACGAACGTACATTCCACTACTATATCTTTTTACGGGTGTGTCAATATATCTTTCAACTCCACTAAAGTCAACAATTTCATCAAATTTGGATTTGATTTCTCTCTTTGTCATTCCTAAAATCGCCCCATTCAGGAAAATATTATCTCTTCCACTTAAATCAGGATGAAAACCCGTTCCTACTTCTAATAATGATGCAATTCGGCCTTTAATTTTTATACTGCCGGTTGTAGGAGCGGTTGTTTTTGACAGTATTTTTAGTAACGTGCTTTTACCAGCTCCATTCTTGCCAATAATGCCTAAAACTTCACCTTGATTAACTTCAAAGTTTATGTCTTTCAATGCCCAAACGTAATCGCTATTGCCTTTTTTACTTCTATCATTGGTTTCACCGATTTTTAAATAAGGGTCTTCCTTCCCCCTTAATTGAGCCCACCACCTGTTTAAATCATGGCCAATAGTACCAGTTCCAATTTGGCCTAAACGATATTGCTTAGATACATTTTCAACTTTAATTATAGCACTCATTCGTTTAAATAAATTTATACTGTGTCCATGAATTTTTTTTCTGTTTTATTGAAGACAATAACCCCTAAAAACAAGGTTACCGCCATCCAAAGAAAACTATAATACAAAGAGGAAATTTGAAAATCATTGTTCTTAAAAATTGCCCACCTAAACCCTTCAACTATAGCAGAGATCGGATTATAATTTATTAAATAAGCGTACTTACTTTTTTCCTTTAAATAGGAAATCGGATAAGCAATTGGTGTAGCATACATGAGTAGTTGTATACCAAATGCAATTAAAATAGTGAAATCTCTATATTTTGTAGTGAGAGAAGAAATTAGAATCCCCAAACCTAAGCCTAAACCAGCTGACAGGATGATTAGTACTGGAATTAAAAACCAACTCCACCCTATATAAAATTGACCAAGTTTGAACCAATAATAAATAAGTACACTCAACAGTAACAAAAATTGAATCCCTAATTTGATAATATTTGAAATGATCACAGAAAAAGGGATAACTAATCTTGGGAAATATACTTTTCCGAAAATACCGGCATTGCCTACAAAAGTATTTGAAGTGCCATTCAAACATGCCACAAAATAGTTCCATATGGTTATACCACTTAAATAAAATGGAATTGCAAGTATTCCATCAGTAGGAATGTTTGCTATTTTACCAAATAGAATTACAAACATAACAGTAGTTAGTATGGGCTGTATAAAATGCCACAATGGCCCTAGTATTGTTTGTTTATAGGTTGCTACAAAATCTCGACGAACAAATAGGAACAATAAATCTCTATAACGCCAAACATCTTTGAGCCCCAATTGAAGTAAACTTGTTTTAGGTTCTATTACTTCTGTCCAATCGCTGTTGTTAATTACTTCTTTTTTTATTTCTTCCATATATTTTGCCACCATGTTTTTGCCGGAACATCAAAATAAGGATTTGAGTCTCCATAATATTTCCCATATCCGCCATTTCCATAAGCTTTACCATAACCATAATAGTTATTTCTTACACTTTCATTAATATCATTTACAACAATAACTAAGTTTTTAAATTTGCCAGTCTCCTTTAATTCACTGATAAAGTCTAACTGTTTTTTAATACTGTATCGTTGTCTGACTATGAATACGGTAGCATCGGAAAACTTATCTAAAGCAAATGCATCCCCTACAAGACCCGCCGGGGAGGAATCGAGTACTATGTAATCATAATTCGCTTTTAAATTTTTAAATAATAATTCCATTCGCTCACCTATCATCAATTCTGCCGGATTCGGGGGCAAGGGCCCTGTTTTAAATACATGCAGATTGGGAAATTCGTTAACAGAGTAGAATAATTTATTTAAATCGTCTTCCTGTCCAACTAAATAATTGGTTATACCCCTATTGAATTTTTCATTTTCAATACTATTTATACTTTTTAATTTTCGTAGATCGAATTCTAAAAGTGCTACCTTTTTATTGGTCAATTCTAACACACCAGCCAGGTTATTGCTAACAAAGGATTTGCCTTCACCACTTATAGTAGAGCAAACCAGAAATACTTTGGTTTTATTATCTTCAGTTGCCGGTATTAAGAATTGCAGATTACTTCGCAATATTCGAAACTGCTCTGCAATTACAGATCGTGTCTTTTTGATCACCATGTCGTCCTGTCCATCGTAATGTGTTATCTCTGCAACAATAGGAGCACCTGTTTTAGCAACAATTTCTTTTTTAGAAATGATTTTATCATTCAATAAATCTGCTAAATATATTATAGCAATAGGAATAACTAAACCTAATAACATTGCAAATGTTTTTAAACGAGACTCTTGCGGTTCAATAGGTTTTAAGGAATATCCGGCTTTATCTATTGTTGAATAATTTGATTTATTGGAGATACTGGCAATTGCTGTTTCTTCACGCTTTTGTAGCAAGTATAAATACAACCGCTCTTTAAGATCCTTTTGTTTTTTCAACTCCATCTCTGATGAAATCTTTTTTGGGATTTCGCCTAATCTGGAAGAATACTGATTATTTTTCTCATTATATAATTTTATCTTAATAGCATTTGTTTTTTTGTAGTATGCGAGACTTTGCAAAATTTTATTTCTACTATTTTCTAAATTATTTTCGATAGCAGACATGATATCATTATCATCAGGATTTTCGAAAGCCGCCTTTTCCCAATCAGCCATTAATGAATTGTATTTTGTAATAGTTTCTTTGACCATTACATCATTTACGCCAAAATGAGAAAATATTTTCTTGTATTTATTTCGATCATCCTTTATAAAATCCTCCAATATTCTTACAGCAGAAGTATCAATAAAAATCTCTTCTAACCTAGATTCCGACTCCCCAAATTTTCCTTTATAATACGTTAATTCAGATTCGGCATCTAAAAAACGAACATCATTTTGAGCCATTTTATTACTATCAATACTTTTGATATCTGCTGATACAATTTTTAGACGCTCATCAATAAATTTCAACGTATTTACAGAAATTTCTCGTTTTAATTCAACATCCTGCTCTGCAAATTCTGTTCCGAGTAAATCTAAAATTTCAGCACCCCTAATAGGATTAGAAGACATGTATGATAAAGAAATAATAGTTGTTTTTATACTAAAGCTTTTTACCGAAAGGTGAGCCATGATATCATACACTGTATTAGGCAAAGTATTCCATTGAAGAATGTATGGGTCTTCATTATCTTCAGGTAAACTCATTTCAGGATTTTTTTCAAACACAATCCTTCCTACTGGCAAATTCAGCGTATCCAACCATTTAAAATTAGCTGTTCTGTTTTTACCTAATTTAAATTCTCCACCCGACTTTGTTAGTTTAGTTATTTTTAATTCCCAAAAATAACTCGAATCAGTAATTGACAAAATGTTAGCAATAAAAGGAGCATCCTTATACAATTCCATTCTTCTGATGGTTCCTTCCTGAAAATACCTGAGATTAAAACCTCCTTTTCTTACAACTTTATAAATTAATTTATGCGAACGTAATAGTTGTAATTCATTATCAATGTTAATAGATCGTTTAGCATTTAATCCCAATTCAAGCATATCTCCAGCCGTTACATTAGGTGAAGAAGTTTCCCCTGCGCCTACTAAAATTTGTGAATTAGACTGAAAAACATTGTCTGCATATCTTAAATAAATATTAACTACCCCTAAACTCAATACCATGCTAAGCACAAAAAGGGGCAAATAAATTATGTACTTCAAAACAACATCCCTCAAACCAGGATTTGATCCGGTTTGATGAAATTCGGGAGATTGAATGGTATTCTTTTGCTGCATTTTATTTATTTGGTTAATGTTGTTACTAATAGAACTACACCAACGGCTACATTAAAAAAGCTTAAATATTTTAAAATAATATTAGATCGCATGTTAACCTCATTCATTGCTTTTTCTCTATACTTACTATCTTTTGCACTCACATATAGAATGTCATTTTGCTGCAATTGAAATACCGGGGATTTGTAAAACGAAACATTTGATAAATCTACACGAAAAGTTTTTCTTTGACCATTTTCTTCCCGAATAACTAATACGTTATTCAAAATTCCATCATCAGTAACTCCACCGCCTGTAGATAATGCATCTAATAAAGTAATTTTTTCAGTATTAAATTGCTTCACACCAGGATTCTTGAACTCACCAAATAATGAAATACTTACAGTTTG
The DNA here is from genome assembly GCA_044239855.1 of Sediminibacterium sp. Classification (GTDB taxonomy): domain Bacteria; phylum Bacteroidota; class Bacteroidia; order Chitinophagales; family Chitinophagaceae; genus Sediminibacterium. The sequence goes on from JBIIAP010000076.1 coordinate 7,568, forward strand.
GAGTTGAACATTCACCATGATGTCTTTTACAAAAGGTGACCATTTATTTTGTAAAAACGATTTTAATTCTTTGGTGGTCATCCCTTCTACAGTTTGTAAACCAATTTTAGGAAATTCAATCTGACCCTGATTATTTACAGTATAAATACCAGCAGTTTTTCCGGATCCACCCATACTTAAAATGGAAGTTTGCTCCTGATTCGTACTGGCTTGTGTAAAAAGACCAACTTGAACAACGTCAGCTGCCTTTAATTTAAAATCTTTGTATTGATAATTAGAAACAGTAGAATCGAAACCTGTTTGAAACAGCTCCATTTCACGCTGGAATTTTTTAACATTTAAACAAGAAGTTAAGATGAATGGAAGGACCAAAAAACAGTAGAATAAAGGTTTCATACGATTATGGTTATAGCACCGCTATCTCAGTCACAGTGATTGAGTAAAGGATACTTGATTGAATATACACTATAATATATATATTTATTAACCTGCAAATATATGTTTAGTTAGTGGTTTATTAAAGTGTTTTATTAAAAAGCAAGTATAATTCTGTTGTTTAAATTAAATAATATTTAAATATATAAAAAATCTTAGTATCACTTGATGAATACTATTATCTTTAAATTCAAGAATTACATTATGGAAAATCGTTATTACTCATTAGATGTATTTAGAGGTGCTACTGTAGCACTAATGATTTTGGTTAATAATCCGGGCAGCTGGTCTTTTAATTTCCCGCCCTTAAAACATGCAGTTTGGCACGGTATTACTCCTACTGATTTGGTATTTCCCTTTTTCTTATTTGCGGTAGGAAATGCTATGTCTTTTGTAATGCCTCGCTTTGAAAAAGCAGGCCCCAAAGCTTTTTGGAAAAAAGTAACTAAAAGAGCTTTCCTCATTTTTGCTATTGGTCTGTTCTTGAACTGGAGTCCATTTATAAAATGGAGCAGCGACAACGAACTTGTACTTAAACCCTGGGATTCCCTGAGGATTCTTGGAGTTTTACAACGTATAGCATTGAGCTATTTTTTTGCTTCCATTATTGTTTATTATGGCAAAACCAAATGGGCTTTTATTTCGGGTATGGCCATATTATTGTTTTATTGGTTTATTTGCTTTGCATTAGGACAATCCAATGACCCTTATAGCTTAGCAGGATGGTTTGGAACCAATATTGATATTAATATTCTAGGGTTATCACATATGTATAAAGGAGAAGGCGTACCGTTTGATCCGGAAGGATTTATGAGTACCCCTGCCGCTATTGTACAAGTTATTTTTGGCTTTTTAATAGGTGAGTATATACAATTAAAAGGAAAGAACTTTGAAATGCTTGCTCACTTATTCATAACCGGAACTATCCTTTTAATTACAGGCTATTGCTGGGATTGGGTGTTTCCAATTAATAAAAAAATATGGACGAGCAGTTATACCATCTATACTACAGGACTAGCTATTTTTTCGCTTTCTATCCTGATATTTTTGATTGAGTTTAGAGCAATAAAAGGTAACTGGAGCAGATTTTTTGATGTATTTGGCAAAAACCCACTTTTTATTTTTGTATTAAGCGGATTTCTGCCCAGAGTTTTAGGATTATTTAGATGGGAAACTGGTATGGATATAAATGGAAAAATTAACTATTCCAGTCCATTAAGCTGGTTTTATGAGCACCTCTGTAAACCAATTGCTGTTGATGAAAGAATTGGTTCCCTAGTTTTTGCACTAACAACAGTTTTCTTCTATTGGCTGATAGGGTACCTGTTAGACAAGAAAAAAATATACATTAAGGTTTAAAAAAAGCTATAGAATTGAAGCGAAAGGCTGGGGCATTACTTAAAAAATACTTCAGCCTTTTGTATGTTTTCTGGTTTTCCTACATCGATTAAATTTGCGCCTGTATGATCAAATGCCTGAATAGGATGATGCCCACATAGATCAACATATACATCTATCATAGAGAACTTTCCCTTTCTTTCGATTAATGAGAATATCTTACTGCTCAATACATGGATTCCACTAAATGCTTTGGCATGAATTCCTTGTTTATTTTGCCATGTAACCATTGGTCCCCTTTCTTCACCGGTTGCATTGTTTCTCCAACCTACCATTTGCGCTTGATCATTAAATAATAAACACCTGGATGATTCACGCTCACTAACAGCCAATGTTGCAATCGCCTTGTTAAGTTGATGTGCAACCATCATTTTACTTAAATCCATATCGGTCAGGATATCTGCATTTAACAATACAAAATTTTCTTCTGTACCTAAATATGCAGCAGCTTTTAACAAACCTCCTCCGGTTTCAAGCACTTCGTTAGTTTCATCTGAAATTACCACGTTAGATCCCCAGCCATTATTCATACGAATAGCTTCCACAAGTTGATCTGCAAAATGATGCACATTAACAATTACCTCTTTTATACCATGTTGTTGTAAATAAATTATATTCCTTTCCAACAAGCTTTTTCCATTAACAATTGCTAATGCTTTAGGATGATGATCTGTCCAGGGTTTTAATCTCGTTCCTAATCCTGCTGCCAATATCATTGCTTTCATATAAAATTATATATTGTCGTTAATGACTACCTGGAATATGGATATTTAATCTATAAACCATTAAAAATTTCTAAATTTAAGGATGCCGATTATGTACTTAAAATAATCTTTTACGCTTGCATTTAAAAATTCAAAATGAGGTGTTTGCGTTTTATTTCCATTAAGTACAGCGGTAAATAAAGCCTCCCAATCACGCAATACTTTACCCATACTAAATTGATGCTTTACAAAATCTATTCCTTGTACACCCA
>JBIIAP010000077.1:0-10327 GCA_044239855.1 Sediminibacterium sp.
TGTCTTATTTTTTCTAAATGTCTCCATGATATTTGGTCAATCTACACCTCCTAATATTATTTATATATTGGCCGACGATATGGGTTATGGCGATGTAAGTGCGTATAATCCAAATACCCCTATCAAAACCCCTAATATAGATGCAATTGCTAAACAAGGTATGCGCTTTACCGATGCACACAGCGGTTCGGCTGTTTGTACGCCTACCCGATATGGAATTTTAACCGGTAGGTATGCTTGGCGAAGTAAGTTGCAGAATGGAGTGTTGTGGAGTTACGATAGTGCTTTAATTACCCCTAATCGATTAACCGTTGCAAAATTATTAAAGCAACAAGGCTATAAAACTGCCTGTATTGGCAAATGGCATCTTGGTTTAAATTGGTCAACCGATGCAAATGGTACAATTAATCATTTAAATAAAATTACCGGCGGACCAAACGATTTGGGATTTGATTACAGTTACATCATCACCGCTTCTCTCGATATTCCGCCTTATGTATATTTCGAAAATCAACAGCTTACAACTACATCATTAGACTCCATACAAGCCAATTCCGGATTGGGTTTCTGGAGATCGGGTGTAATTGCAAAAGACTTTGAACATACGCAAGTGTTAGATAAAACAACTCAAAAAGCGGTAGATTTTATACAACAAAATTCAGCACATCCATTTTTTCTCTATCTGCCATTGAGTGCGCCACATACGCCTATTTTACCAACTGCAGCATTCGCCGGCAAATCTAAAACCAATGAATATGGTGATTTTTTAATCATGACAGACGCTATGGTTGGACGTATTTTAAAAGCACTTAAAGACAGAGGAATAGAAAAAAATACGCTGCTCATATTTACCAGCGACAATGGCGCTTCTCCCACATCCGACTTTAAAGCATTGAAAGCTGCTGGGCATGATCCAAGTTACTCACTCAGAGGTACTAAGTCAGATATATATGAAGGTGGTCATCGTATTCCTTTTATCGCTCAATGGCCCAATGCAATACAATCTGGATCGGTTAATAACTCTGTTATTTGCCTTACAGATTTGATGGCTACCTGTGCAGACCTTACCCATTCTACTTTAGCTGCAAATACTGCAGAAGATAGTTATAGCCTTGTGCCGCTTTTAGCACCTAAAAGAAATAAAGTGTATCAAAGAACAGCCACTGTACATCATTCCATTGATGGTAAATTTGCCATTAGAAAGGGGAAATGGAAACTGATATTTGCTAATGGTTCAGGTGGATGGAGTAGCCCTACAGAAAAACAAGCGCTAAAAGAACAACTCCCCCCGATACAACTGTATGATCTTTCTACAGATCAAAAAGAAAACTTCAATATTGCCTCTAAATTTCCGGAAGTAGTACAACAATTAAGCAGAGAACTACATTCAATTATTGTAAACGGCAGATCAACTAAAGGTGCTATTCAACCTAATGATCCCGCCCTTAAATTTAATCCAATGGAGCTAATAAATAACAACTAAATCAATATAACATTTAATTATTGCACACAACATACAGTGAACTTCGTAACTTAGTTGTTTAAATATCTATCGAAAATTATCCTGTACATAAAGCTTCAGCAAATGAAAAAAATTACGCTCCTGATTGCATTATTTTGTGTTTGTATTACCCAATTCAATTTTGCTCAAACCCGTAAAACCATCTTACATAAGGGATGGCAGTTTGCCAAATCGGGTTCTGTTGAGTGGCATGCAGCAACTGTGCCTGGTACTGTACATACCGATTTACTCAACAATAAGTTAATCCCTGATTTATATTATCGCGACAATGAAAAAAAACTACAATGGATTGGTGAAACTGATTGGGTCTATAAATCTAATTTTACTGTGGATAGTAAAACACTGAGTCAACAACAGGTAGATTTGGTATTTGATGGGCTGGATACGTATGCAAAGGTTTTTTTAAATGGGAAACTGATTTTATCTGCAGACAATATGTTTCGTCAATGGCGGGTAAATGTAAAATCTATTGTACAGCAAAAGAATGAATTGGTTATTCAATTTGAGTCGGCTAAAAAGAAAGTAGATTCATTGGCAGCAGCTAAACTGCCGTTGGTAGTACCTGATAACCCCAGAACCTATGCACGTAAAGCACAATATCATTTTGGTTGGGATTGGGGCCCAATTTATATTACTGCAGGAATCTGGAAAACGATTAGTCTGGAAGCATACAACCAACCTGCTGTAGAACCAAAATACGTTGCTCCTCGTAAAGTAGAATTGGTGCAGGATGCAGATAAAGATGGCAAAACTTTTTATTTTAAAATAGATGGGAAGCCGGTTTACATGAAGGGTGCCAATTACATTCCATCAGATATGTTTACTCCACGTTTAACCAAAGCAGATTATAGAAAAGTGCTAACAGCTGCTAAAGACGCCAATATGAATATGCTGCGTGTATGGGGTGGAGGTATTTATGAAGATGATGCATTTTATGATTTGTGTGATGAAATGGGCATCATGATATGGCAAGATTTCATGTTTGCAGGGGCAATGGTTCCACCGGATGATGAACATTTTATAGATAACGTAAAAGAAGAAATTAAATATCAAATTAAAAGATTACGTCATCACCCTAGTATCGTTATGTGGTGTGGAAATAATGAAATTGACGAAGGATGGCACAACTGGGGATGGCAAACACAGTTTAATATGCATGGTGCAGATTCTGCTAAAATATGGCATGCCTATACCAGACTTTTTAGAGACAGTATTGCAAAATGGGTAAACGAGTTTGATGGTAGCAGACCATACGTAAGTACTTCTCCATTAAATGGTTGGGGAAGAGCTAAAAGCTTTGTGGAAGGCGATAGCCACTATTGGGGCGTTTGGTGGGGATTGGAAGACATAGAAATGTTTGAGAAAAAAACAGGACGTTTTGTAAGTGAGTATGGCATGCAAGCAATGCCAAATTATAGTACAGCAGCATCATTTACGTTACCCGAAGATCGATTTCAAAATACCGATGTAATTAATGCACATCAAAAAGCAGGAAACGGTTTCGGAAAAATACTGAGCTATTTACACAGATACTTTTTAGACTCTAATGAGGTAAAAAAATTATCACTAAAAGACTACACCTACCTCACACAGTGTTTGCAATATTATGCTTTTAAAAATAGTATTGCCATACATAGAAGTAAAGCACCTTATAATATGGGCACTTTATTGTGGCAATTAAATGATTGCTGGCCCGTTGCTAGTTGGAGCATAACAGATTATAGCCGACAGCCCAAAGCTGCATGGTACGCGGTTAAAGAGGCTTATAGAGATGATGTGAAACCACAAAAAGATCTGGTAAGACCAATTCAACTTAATTTGCAAAAACCAACTTTTACGGTAAAATATGAAGGATCCAATAAACTCAGTATTACCTCAGATGTAAATGCGAGCTATGTGTACCTCAGTAGCGAAAAAGAGTTTTTAAATTTATCCGACAATTATTTTGATTTACAAGCCGGTAAGAAAAAGATGATCACTATCAACAACAAAAATTTCAATAATACACCATCGAATAAAATTGAAATTACATCATTGTATGATGTGGTAAAAAAGTAAGTGATAGCATTTAAAATATCAATGTAAAAATAGATTCATGCAACTTCTAAATAAAACCCTTTGCTTATGGTTAGTGGCCACAATGTTTGTAGTGAGCACATCCAATGCACAACAGTTTACTATTGGCACCTATAACATTCGTTATGCCAATCACAGTGATTCTGTAAATGGTAATGGTTGGGGGGAGAGAAGCCGGATGATTATTAACATGATTCAGTTTCATGGCTTCGATATTTTTGGAACACAAGAAGGATTATATCATCAGTTAGAAACCTTGAAAACGCATCTACCCGGGTATCAGTATATTGGTGTGGGTAGAGATGATGGCAAACATGCAGGTGAACATTCTGCGATTTTCTACCAAACCAATAAATTTGAATTATTGGAGAGTGGAGATTTTTGGTTGTCTACTATAACGGATCGACCTAATAAAGGATGGGATGCTGCATTGCCACGTATTTGTACCTGGGGTAAGTTTAAAGAAAAAGGCACCCATTTTGAATTTTATATGTTCAACCTTCATATGGATCATATTGGCGTGCAGGCAAGGGCAGAAAGTGCTAAATTAATATTACAGAAAATAAAAAGCTTCCCGAAAGACAAGCCCGTAATTTTAACTGGAGATTTTAATGTAGATCAATACAATGAAAGTTATACGTTGCTCAATACTTCCGGCTTGCTGAAAGATGCATTTGATTTGTCGCCCATAAGGCTTGCCACAGTTGGAACGTTTAACAACTTTAGTGCAAACAAGTATGATGATAAGCGGATAGACCACATCTTTTTAAGTAAAGCATTCAACGTACAACGGTATGGGGTATTAACCGATACCTATCGCGCTGTGCAATCGGAAAATGCTGCTACTACAATTAACAATGTACAGCAGGCTCGTGTACCCTCCGACCATTTTCCAGTGTTAATTGGAATCAAACATTCAATGAAATAGTTATCTGGAAAGGCTTTAGGTAAATTTAGGACTATACATCCTGTTTTTAAACGGATGTGCGACTTTAATTACCCTAACTTTGTTACATAAATTAATGAAAATTACCCTAACTATGTTACATGTTATTAGAAAATTTATTATGTAAGGGATTTTCCATAATAAAAATACCTCTATTGCGGAAGTTGATTTTATAAATTTATCTGATGGTCAGCTTATTCAAATTAAAGTAAAATCCGATAAAGAAGTCTCTACTAACTGAGCACAAAAATCGAACAATACTTACATTGGTTTAAAAATTCGATACCGCAATAAATCTCATTAATTCCAGTATTTTGCAAAAATCTCTTTCATTACCGGATACTTTTCATCATCATCACCGGCTAATCTTTTTTGTTGGAGTAACTCTAACTTTAAAGCCTGAATAATTTTTTGATAACCCTTATCTTTTATAGCATTACGTAACTCCATCGGATCTTTTTGTAAGTTGTAAAACTCCCAGGCTGGGGTGCTTGTATTAGCCGATGCCTCTTTCATTCCTAATGGCTGACCATAAATAAAAATCAGTTTGTATTGATGTGTTCTGATGCCAAAATGTGCGGGTCTGTCGGGGTGATGTTCCCAGTATCTGTAGTAGATTGACTTTCTCCAATCTGCAATACTATTTCCCTTTAATGCTTCTCTGAAGCTTTTACCCTGCACATAGTTAGGTTGGGTAATACCCGCATAGTCTAACAATAAAGCCGGCATGTCAATATTCAATACCAAATTATTAATGCGTTGATTGGCTTTAATTTCTTTAGGGTAACGGATAACAAATGGCATTCTGGCCGATTCTTCATACATCATTCTTTTATCAAAAAATCCGTGTTCTCCTAAAAAATATCCTTGATCTGAAGTATAAACAATAATGGTATTTTCTGAAAGACCTGCTGTTTTTAAATACTGCATCAATCTGCCAATATTTTCATCTATTGCAGCTGCACATCTTAAGTAGTCTTTCACCATTTTTTGATAGATCTTTTTTCTTGCAGCAATACTGTCGAGACCTTCAATAGAAAAAGGCATACCGGGATAGGTAGTCCACCATTTAGTTGGATTTTTTTGAAAATTTTCCCAACGTTTTTCCAATTGCTCTAAATGTTGCCCATTAAAAGATCTGCCACCAATACCTTTTCCAAAATCTAATAATGAAACCGGCTCTGGAATCTCAACGTCATTATATAAATCTTTTAATCTGTCGGGATATTCAAAAGGCTCATGAGTTGCTTTGTAATGCAACATCAGGAAAAAAGGCTTTTCTTGATGTTTACTTTTGAGCCAATCAATAGAGTAATCAGTTACTACATCTGTATTGTAACCCGGATATTTTTTGCCGGCAACAATGCCATCATCCTGCCAATTATCTGCAGTTTTAAAAACCGGATCAAAATACACACCCTGATCTGGCATCACCATAAAATGATCAAAACCGGTAGGTCGTTTTTTTAAATGCCATTTTCCAATTAAAGCGGTTTGATAGCCATTTTGTTGAAATTCTTTGGCAATGTTGGCGCTATCCGGATGGAGTGCATCGCCAAGCGTATATACGCCATTTCTATGACTGTATTGCCCGGTCATTAAAGTTGCTCTGCTGGGTACGCAAATAGAGTTGGTGCAAAATGCATTGTTTAATACCGTACCTTCTTTAGCCAATTGTTGAATATTGGCAGTTTTTACATAGTCTTTTAAAATTCCCCCATAAATACCCCACGATTGTGAAGTATGATCATCCGACATGATGAAAATGATATTAGGTCTTTTTGAAGCTGCATTATCAGACGTTTGGGAAAAAGCAGTAGCAACAGAAAAAAGTAAAACCAAAAGGGTAGAAAAATATTTATGCATATATAAACTAAATAGCTGTGATGATTAAATATTGGAATACTATTAAAAGCAATAAGCTGTAAGTTAAAGAAAAAAAGAAATACAAAACAGTAAAACCAGCGCTAAAATACAACCATAGTCATAGCAGTACCAATAACATTTTCCAATCAATTAAAAAGTACAATTGTCTTCTAAAATAAGTATATCATTCATCCTGCCAGCTAACATATAAACCTATCTTTGTAACATATTAGGAGCCACCAACCAACTATACATCACACCAAAAAGGTATATCCGGCGAATTTCATGTGGCCATTAAAAAACAATAATTATAAACACATGAAATAGCCATAAGCAAGGTTTGCATACCAACCGCGAATGAATATAAGGCTATACCATGTGGCCATTAAAAAACAATAAAAATAAACACATGAAATCATTTATTGTCTTAGTTGTAATTTGTTGCTGCATCACCAATGTATTATATGCACAACAACCATTCGATGTTTTAGTAGTTTATGATAGTAAAACAGAACATACTAAATCTATGGCAGAATATGTTAGAATAGGAGCTGCTTCCGTTAAAGGCATTCACGTAATTGTAAAAAATATAAAAGAAACAAATCATCAGGATTTAGCTAAGGCGAATGCCATTATTTTGGGCACACCGGTGCATAATGCCAATGCCTCATCGGATATGTTGGCATTTATTGAAAATTGGCCATTTGAAAACAATAGCTTAAAAAACAAATTAGGTGCCGTGTTTGTAACGGCAGGCGGAATATCTGCAGGGGAAGAATTGGTTCAATCCAATCTTATACATGCCATGTTGATTTTTGGTATGGTAATTATAGGGGGAGATGAATGGACATCAGCATTTGGCGCATCCGCTATTACGAATGAGCCACCATTTAAAACAGATGCCAAAAATGTGTTACAGCCCTTTCAGCTAAAAGCTATTGCATTAGGCAAAAGAGTTGCAGAAGCAACTATCAGGTGGAACAAGACGAATTAATGCAATGCCGAGTAAATGTGATGCGTGTACACTTCTTACTTGTCTGTTTAACTGATCAGCAGCAATATTCATATTTGACAGTTATGGTATGGATGTATATCACGTAATTGGGTAAAATAACCCCTCGAATAGCACTTTTAATGGGAGACCACTACTTTTAACAGTGCTTTCTTTTCGGGTTTTAATCATTGTACATTTCATAATTGTTTACCTTTGGGGTAGAATCTTTATCCAAAAAACCGAATTATTCATGAAGTGGCTAAGTGCGTTTTTGTTGCTATTATTTGCGCACTACTATGTTACCGCACAAAATAAACAGCCATTTAAAGTTAGAGCAACAAAGCCCATCCCCAATGTAAAAATACAATCACCCATATTTAATCGTGCCGAATTAGCCGAAAAAAATAAAAGAACAAACTTGTTTAATATTAAATTCAGGCCAGTTGAAAACGATTTAAATAATAGACATAATGATTCTTTATTTGTAATAAAAAGAATCAATAAAAATACTGCTCCAATATTCATATCGTCGTATGCATTATCTTCAAAAAAAATAAAGAGCAGTTCAAAAAACAGACCATCTTTTGATACTACTGTTGCTGCAAAAAAATTTCTACAAAAAGTAAGCAGTTTGTTAGGATGGGAAAATATACAACCTCCCTTCAAGATAAGAAATACCACCACCGATGCGTTAGGAAAAACACACATCAAATTAGATCAAATTCAAGACAGCCATCAAGTATATGGCGCTCAGATATCGATACATTTGAACGAATCGGGTGAGGGAAATGTTTTTAGTGGATACTATGCGGATACCACAAAAACATTCAAAAAAAATATGGCCATAACTAAAGAAACCGCGCTGAAAAAAGTAATTAAAGACATAGAAACCAAATCCACTATTGTTCAATTTTCTAATGAAACAGCCAACTTAATCAACTACTACGGACCAGTTATTGATACCGTATATTATCTATCTAAAATAACTAATGAATATATATTAGCGTATAAAATCACCATCAGAGCAAATTATATAGACCATTATGAATATTTAATTGACGCAGTAACGGGAGCAATAATTAAACGCATTAATAAAGCCTGTACGTTATATGGACCGGTATCTACAAATGCCTTTGATTTAAATGGTCAAGCTGTTCCGGTTAATTCATATTACACCAATGGTAATTACTATTTATGGGATGTTACCAAACCGATGTTTAGAAACATAACCAATGGAGTAATAAGAACATGGGATGGGTTAGGCACCAATGAAAACAATTTATCTTATAGCGAAATAACTTCTGCCGATAACAACTGGTTAAATCAGAGAGCCGTATCTGCACATTTTAATGCCGGTAAAGTATACGACTATTATTATAATGCCCATAACAGAAACTCAATCGATAACAATGGAAAAAACCTGATTTCTTTCATTAACATCAAAGATGTAGACAACACGGAATTGGATAATGCATATTATGCCTATCCTTTTATGCTTTATGGAAATGGCAAAAAATACTTTAAGCCATTAGCAGGTTCGCTAGATGTAGCAGCACATGAAATAACCCATGCTGTTACTGATTTTTCTGCACAGTTAGTGTATGAATTTCAATCAGGATCACTTAGTGAGTCCATCTCTGATATTTTTGGTGCGATGGTTGATTCTTCCAACTGGTTAATAGGAGAACAAATTGTAAAGCCTACCTATTTTCCATCCGGCGCTTTGCGATCATTGGAGAATCCGCATAATGGCGGAGGAAGCAACTGGCAGCCTAAGCACATGAACGAATACGTTTTCCTTACGCAAGATCAGGATAATGGTGGCGTACATACTAATAGTGGAATTACTAATCATGCATTTTATTTATTAGCTAACGCAATTGGAAGAAAAAAAGCTGCTAATATATTTTACAGGGCATTAACTACTTATTTAACCAGCTACGCTCAATTTATAGATCTTCGTTTAGCTGCGGTACAATCTGCAGAAGATTTATTTGACTCAACTGAAAAAAATAATATAATCAATCAGGTAAAATTTGCTTTTGATCAGGTAGGAATTATTGATGTGGTTACAGAATATGTAGAGTCCTATATACCGGTTAATCCGGGTACTGAAGCGCTATTATTTAGTGGGTTAAGCTCCAATTTTGGGATTTATTCCAATGATCTTAATAACAATAATACTAAAGTAATTGCTCAAAAAGCCAATACCAGGCCTACTTTAACCGATGACGGTCAATGGATGTTTTTTGTTGGAACGGATTACAGAATATATGCTGCAAATCCGGGATTGAATTTTACCCAAACAGTTACAAACGTTCAAACAGATCCAGTATGGCATAGTGTGGCTATTTCAAAAGATGGCAAAAGACTTGCTGCAACTACGTTGAGTGCAGATACGTCAATTTATGTATTTGATCTTTCAAAAACACCTAATACGTATAAAAAATTCATTGTTCATAACCCAGCCAACTCTCATGGTGTTAATGCAACATTCCCCTTATACGCAGATATGATGGAGTGGGATTATAATGGCGAATATTTATATTATGATGCATTAAATACAACCGGGTCTTTTGAATTTTGGGACATCAGTAAAATAAAAGTATGGGACAATCAACTATCAACTTTTGCAAGTGCTCCTGCTGTTTCTAAATTAGTTCAGCTAAAAGTGAATAGTGGTGAAAATATAGGAAATCCTTCCTTGACAAAAAACTCACCTTATACAATAGCTTTTGATTATTTTAAAGGATACAGTGGTGAATATTACATATTTGGTTATGATATGTTGCATAACCAATTCGATACCATTATCAGAAACAATACAGTTGGCTTCCCTAGTTACAATAAATATGATACCAAGCTAGCTTATCAAACCGACATGACCGGTTATGAAGATTATGCAGTAAATACGGTTAACCTC
>JBIIAP010000299.1:0-3116 GCA_044239855.1 Sediminibacterium sp.
CAATATTGCTTTTACTTAATGCTCCTGCATCATTTAATCCATCACCCACCATCATAACTTTGTTGTTATCTTGTTGCAATGAGGAAATATAGTTAAGTTTATCTTGAGGAGATTGTTGAAACAAGAAATCGATTGAACGATTAAATTGACCGGAAAGATATTGTTCAGATCGATTATTATCTCCACTTAAAACAGAAACAGGATAAGGCAAATCATGAATCATTTTTTCTACATGCACCCTTAGCAAGTTATTTACAGTATAATTGCCAAGCACAATATCATTTACAGCAATCCACACCTGACTGTCGTTTTTATTTTCATCTGCATTGCCCACAAAAGATGCAGAGCCAGCTTTGTAGTGAATATCATTTTCCCATGCTTCCAACCCCTTTCCAGGCAATTCTTTTACATTTTGCAAAGTATACCCATCTATATGATTTAAGGAGCAAGCTATACTTTTACTTAAAGGATGTAAAGATTGTGAAAACATAGCAGCAAATATTGATTCTGTGTGTAGGTCAAGTTTATCCCCGCTATATTGTACAGAAGACCTATTTGGATAAGTAAGCGTTCCCGTTTTATCAAAAACAATATGCTTAACAAACGGGATGGTTTGAAGAATGTTGCCATTTTTAAGATATAGACCATTTTTGCTAAAGATATTCATTAGAAATCCTTGCGTAAAAGTAGTTGTTAGTAATAAAGCACATGGACAAGCTACTATTAATACAGCAGTCATAGCATTCCAGGCATTTGCAGGCAATACATTTATCCAGTAAGTAAAAGCAGCAAAAGCAATTAGTAATACAAAAATCGCAAAATAATTACTGATCACCTCAGTAAATGAATACTTGTTTTTTTCTTCTTTTTTAAATGCTTCATTATTCCATAAGCGAGTAAAATTATTTTGTGAAAAAGATTGTACCACCAATAAATCAATCACACCGTTTGTTTGCTTACCACCAGCATAAATAATTTCTCCAATTTTAACACTGCTTGTTTCATTTTCGCCTGTAACAAAGCTATAATCTATATCAGCTTTACCTTTAACAAGAATTCCATCAACCGGAATGACTTCATTATTTCTAATTCTAATAGTATCGTCAACATTTACTTCATGTACTGGCAAGTAGGATTCTTTATTAGTATCAGACACTTTGCAAACTGCAATAGGAAAATAAGAGGTAAAGTCTCGATTAAATTTAAGATCAGCGAAAGTTTTGGTTTGGAAAGCTCTACCGAGTAACATGAAAAAAATAATTCCGGACATGCTATCTAAATACCCCCCTCCTATTTGTAAAACAATTTCATAAACACTTCTGGAGAAAGTTACTATTAATGCTAATGCAATAGGCGCATCGATATTAAGCATTTTTTGTTTAAAGCCAAACCATGAGTTCGCAAAGAACTCACTACCACTATATATTAATACTGGTAGAGATAATAATAAATTTAACCATCTGAACACTTCAACAGATAAGCCATCTTTTGCCATTGCTTCTAAACCAAGATATTCAGGAAAGCTCAACATCATAATATTAGCAAAGCAAAAGCCGGCGATTCCAATTTTTATGATAGATTTTCTGGAAAGTGTTTTATGATTTTTTATTGATTCCTGATTTAAATCAAGTGCAATATGAGGTTCATACCCAATAGAAGCCAATAATTCAGCTATGTCACGAACAGACAATTTAAATTGGTTGAAATGTACAGTAACTTCTTTATCAGGATAATTTACAGAAGAGAAAAATATGGCAGAATTAATTTTATGCAAATTTTCTAAAAGCCATAAACATGAACTACAATGAATTTGAGGCAAATAAAATTTAACAGCCGTTTGTTGCTGGTTGGCGAAAGTGATAAATCTAGCAGCAATTACTGGATTATCTAAAAAAGCAAACTTATGATCATCCTTACTGCTATTTACTTTAACCCCTGCAACATCATTCAATGAATAATAGTCGCATAGCGCATTTTTATCTAAAATTTGATACACTGTTTTACAACCGGAGCAACAGAAGTGTTTTGAATAAAATACAAGCAAATCGGCGGGATCGCACAATTCACTACAATGAAAGCAACGGGTAGTATTTAAAATAGTTTTACTCATAGCAGAGATGGAATTACTTCTTTTACGTGTGTTTTTTTCAGAATTTAAGGAGCTATTTTTTTTGCTTGTAGCTTTGTAATTTCAAAATAATTTTTCTTGAAGCAGCTGCAGGAATTTAATCGGTCATCAATCATTTTATACCAAGCAGCTTTTTCTTCAACAAAAGCAGTAACAAAGGCAGTAACTAATTGTTGTTGGACTTTAGTGTCCCACAAAGGAGTTTGAAGCATTAAAGCTATTTTTTTGATATGTTGCATCAGTTTATGTTCTTTACTTCTGGTAAGTTGAAGTAAATCAGCCAAATTAGGCATAGGAGTATTCACACTTTCTGAATGAAAGACTTTTAAGACCGAAGGAAAAACCAGCTTTTGTTCATAAGTTACTAAAGAAGTCAATTCATTTTTTACTTCATTAATCAAATTGATCATCACAGGTAATTCGGGAGAAGAATCTAGCGTAGTTTCTAAACAATTTAAAGCATCAGCAATTTTATTGTTTAGTTGAGGATATACATCCACCAATAGATGGTCAATTATTTGTTTGGTGTTTTCTGCATGCTTACACATGTGCATCGTAATTTACCACACAAAAGTGCCCATAAATTATCTATAAAAACATGAATAATACAGACTCAAAACATGATTTTTATCATGTTTTTCTTAATCTTCGATATTAGCAGTTTGAATAAGCTGCGGTAAATTTAATATCTTGATTTTTTTACCTTGCAGTGCTATTATTTTATCGTGGTTAAACTCAGATAACAGTCTGATACAGCTTTCAGTAGAAGTGCCCACATAATCAGCTATTTCTTCGCGAGATAAATTTACCATAATTGTTTGCTGATCTTCTTCCAGGCCATAAGTGGCTTTTAGGAAAAGCAATGCTTCAGCCATTCGCTCACGAACATTTTTTTGTGAAAGGGAAACAATATGATCTTCTGCTTCTTTTAAGTCGCGACTCATTTTTTTCACCACTTCAAACATTAGTTTTGGTGAGGTCTCCATTG
>JBIIAP010000300.1:0-3113 GCA_044239855.1 Sediminibacterium sp.
TAAAGCACAAACTTCTACCGTATTAATGATAGACATTTCGCATTCTATGATATTATATGGAGAGGATAGGATTACCCCCGCCAAAAAAGTAGCCATGGCATTATGCGAATTGATTAAAACCAAATACCCGAAAGACACGATTGATATAGTCGTATTTGGTAACGATGCCTGGAGCATAGAAGTAAAAGATTTACCCTATTTACAAGTAGGACCCTATCACACGAATACTGTTGCTGGTCTTGAGTTAGCAATGGATTTGTTGCGGAGAAGGAAAAATCCCAATAAACAAATTTTTATGATAACCGACGGCAAACCAACTTGCCTTAAAATTGGTCGAAAGTATTATAAAAATAGTTTTGGTCTGGATCGTAAAGTGGTAAATCGTTGCATAAACCTGGCTGCTCAATGTAAAAAGCTCAACATCCCGATTACCACTTTTATGATAGCTTCGGATCCTTATTTGCAAAATTTTGTGCAAGAGTTTACTGAAATGAACAATGGTAAAGCTTATTTTGCATCCCTCGACAAATTGGGATCCTTTATATTCAAGGATTTTGAAAGTGGTAAACGGAAAACAGTTTACTAATCCTGCATTAATTTAAAACAACCTTACCAATGAATATTCAACATATTATTACCCTCGGTCAATTAAAAAAAAGTGGATATATTTCTAAATCGGTACATGAAGAAGTTCGTGATAACCTCATCAAAACGATTCAACAAAAAGAAAATCCTTTTGCTGGCATTGTTGGATATGAAGACACAGTGATACCCGATACAGAACGCGCATTGTTGAGCCGACATAATATTTTATACCTTGGTTTACGTGGACAGGCTAAAACCAGAATGGCACGCCAGATGGTAGATTTGCTTGATGAATATATTCCCGTTGTTGCCGGTAGTGAGGTAAATGATGATCCACTCAATCCAATGAGTAAATACGCTAAGGATTTTATCGCGGAAAATGGAGAGGAGACACCAATCCATTGGGTACACAGAACAGAGCGCTATGGAGAAAAGTTAGCTACTCCTGATGTGAGTGTAGCAGATTTAATTGGGGATATCGATCCAATAAAAGCGGCTAATTTGAAACTTAGTTTTGCAGACGAAAAAGTGATTCATTATGGCATTATCCCCCGAAGTAATCGTGGAATTTTTGTTATCAACGAATTACCTGATTTACAAGCTAGAATTCAGGTTTCATTATTTAATATTTTGCAAGAAGGAGACATTCAGATTCGTGGGTTTAAATTAAGAATGCCCCTTGATATATTATTTATATTTACTGCCAATCCGGAAGATTATACCAACAGAGGAAGTATTGTAACGCCTTTGAAAGATCGTATTCAAAGCCAGATTCTTACCCACTATCCTAAAGACATTGAAACATCCTTAACTATTACAGAACAGGAGGCTGATATCTTAGCCATTCAAAAGGAAAAAGTATTGGTGAGCGACCTCATTAAGCGATTGATAGAACAAGTAGCTTTTGAAGCAAGATCTAATGAATATGTAGATAAAAAAAGTGGGGTTAGTGCTCGTTTAACTATTGCTGCTTTTGAAAATGCAGTAAGTAGTGCTGAGAGAAGAACTATTATTCATAATGAGGCTCAAACGCAAATATGGATAAGTGACTTAGCAGGCATTATACCAGCCATTACCGGTAAAATTGAATTAGTATATGAAGGGGAATTAGAAGGGCCTTATCAGGTTGCAGTTAATTTATTAGACAAATCAATTCGTACGCAGTTTATAACTTACTTTCCTAATCCCGAAACGATTAAAAAAAGAAGAACTACCGGAAAAAAATCTGTAGAAGAAAAAGAACCGGAGAATCCTTATAAAAATATTATTCGTTGGTTTGATGCGGGCAATCATCTTGATTTGTTATTTGATATGAAAGATGCTGCTAAAATAGAAGCATTATACAAAGTGGATGGCTTATATAGCTTGGTTAAAAAACATTATCCACTTGCAAATGATAAGGAGAACGCCCTCTTGATGGAATTTGTATTAAATGGCTTGTCTACTTATTCCTTAATCAGTAAGAAATCAATTGACGGCCACGTTGTATTTAAAGATTTGATGGGCAGTATGATGAATTTCGGTGATTTTCAAGTAAGTGACGAAGAAAATGATGAATATTAAAAATATTTTGAAAGCATTTTGGTTGTTAAAAATTAAATAATATATTTGGCTGCTAATAATTTATTTTAAAAGGAAATACCTTACTAAAAATTTAATTATTGTTTTATTAAATTCCAATTCTTAGGAAAATCAGCAAACTGATTTTAAGAATTAAATTTAATAGAGGATTGATTAAACTTATTATTACATTAATTTACTTTTTCTTGCTGTGCATGCCAATTTGTGCACGCCAGTCCCCTTTCCGTAAATTTTCAGCGGAGGCAAAACAATTTTTTCTACAATTTATTGAAAAAGGAAACATTGCTTCAATAGCCCAACAACTCAATCATTTCAATAAAAAACTTCGCAATCAACTTTTTCGTAAAGCCAATAAGGATAAACGATTGGAAGCGAAATGGCAGAAAAATATTGT
Organism: Sediminibacterium sp.; assembly: GCA_044239855.1. GTDB lineage: Bacteria > Bacteroidota > Bacteroidia > Chitinophagales > Chitinophagaceae > Sediminibacterium. Next base: position 2,561 of record JBIIAP010000300.1, read on the forward strand.
TACAAAAGAACGTTCGTTAGCGATTGATAATGCGGCACTTTTTAAGTTGAAAAAATATACTAATTTTTCTAAAGCTGCACCCATTCCTAAAGCTGCACCAGCATATACAAAAATAGTTAATGATATACCTGGATTAGATAGTTTAACAACTGTCTTGAATTTTATTAAAGACAATAAAGGCATACATAATACACTGTCTCCATTAAAAACAATAAATATATACACATGAAGAAGGTCATAATATTTTATGCGTTTTTATTAATCTTGTGCAAATTTCAATTATATGCACAAGCTATCCCTGATTCATCTATACAAACTAAAATTAATTATTACTACAAACTTGGACTTCAATATAAAGCTACCAAAGATGAAGCTGATTTTAACTATAAAAATGCTTACAGTTGCTTTTCAAAAGCTGCAGAGTTAGGTGATGATCAAAGCATATATGCAATTGCATATATGCATTATAAAGGTTTGGGATGTGAGCAAGATTATTCTAAAGCAGCTAAATTATTTGCCGATGGGTCAGCAAAGAACAGAGATAACAGCCTAT
>JBIIAP010000004.1:0-31339 GCA_044239855.1 Sediminibacterium sp.
TAGCAGTAATGCATGAGGCACACAAGTTAGATATTACCACCAGTGCAACCATGATGTTTGGCCATGTAGAAACCATTGAAGAGCGTTTTATACATTTGATTAGAATTAGAGAAGTGCAGCAGATGAAGCCTGAACATGCCAAAGGATTTTTAGCATTTATACCATGGACTTTTCAGGATGTAGATACGTTGTTGACACGAATAAGAGGCGTACACAATTTAACTACCCCGGACGAATATATTCGGATGATTGCTATCAGCAGAATCATGCTCCCAAATGTTAAAAACATACAGGCGAGTTGGTTAACCGTAGGCAAGCAAACTGCACAAATATGCTTACATGCCGGTGCTAATGATTTCGGAAGTATTATGATTGAAGAAAATGTGGTAAGTGCCGCAGGTGCCCCACATCGCTTCACCTATAAAACCATGCAGGATGCTATTAAAGAAGCCGGTTTTGAGCCCCAGTTAAGAAATCAGCAATACGAATGGAGAGCAATACCTGCTGCAATTCAGGAGCAAACCATTAATTATTAATAGGTAGATTATTCTATTTTCAATATCTTAAAGTTACACTTGCTAAAATAATTTTTTTAGAAAGTGTAACTTATTTTGTGTTGAAACGTACCAATAGAAAGCAACAATTTAAAAACTATTGTGTATAAACTGTTTATGAATGAACGTGCATATAACGATTGTGTGAATGAACATGCAGATCATCTTTATAGGTTTATTGTTAAAAACCTAAAACAGGAAGAAGATGCAAAAGATGTTGTGCAGAGTAGTTTCGAGAAATTGTGGATGAACAGAGAAAAGATAGAAGTGGGTAGTGCAAAATCATATTTGTTTACAGTGGGGTATAATTTGATGATTGACCACATCAGAAAAAATAAACGAGTACAATTGCAGGATGATTTTTCTGAAGATGGCAGATCACAAATGCAAAACAACAGCAATACCAAAGTAGTATTAATGGAAGCCTTAAACAGGTTGAATGAAATACAAAGATCATTGGTAATGCTGAAAGACTATGAGGGATATAGTTATGAAGAGATAGGGGCTATTATGGATTTAAGTGCTAGTCAGGTTAAAGTATATTTGCACAGGGCAAGATTAACATTGAAAAAATACATTGGAAAGCCGGAAAATGTTCGATAAATAATGGATATTAATTTACATAATTACGAAACCTATTTTTTGCTGTTGATAGACAATGAATTGTCTATAGCAGAGCAGCAAGCGGTTGCGTGTTTTGTAGCCGAACATCCTGCATTAGCGGAAGAGTTGAATCTTTTAAAAGAAACAAAGCTTAAAGACGGAGATATCGAATTATATAACGGAAAGGAAGCACTGTTAAAATCAACAGCAAAAGGAATTAACGAAGACAATTACGAAGCATATTTATTGAATTATATAGATGATGAATTAACGGAAGACGAGCAGCATAAGTTGTTGAAATATGTAGAAGCGCATCCTGCTATTAAAGAAGATCTTCAAATTTTACAGCAAACAGTTTTAACAAAAGAAGTAATTGTTTTTTCAAATAAAAATAGTTTATATCGAAAAGAAAAATCAGTTAAACCGGTTGTATTTATTGGATGGAAACAAATGCGTATTGCGGCAATTGTTGCAGGGATCATTTTATTGAGTATTAACTTAATCAAAAAAGATTCAACAGTTGTATTTGAAAAAACAGTTGCTCATCAAAAAAGCAATCATCGATCCAATGCTAATAAAAACATTGCATTGGCTTCATCTTCCGATAATCACAACAAAAAGGATATCAACAATATAGAACAATCAATACCAAAGCAACAAGTTGCGCAAAATGAATTAATAAATGTGAATAGTAATTCGCCACTTTATATAAAGAAAGCAGAAGAAATTATTGAAGTGGACAATGAAATAATCAAAGGAAATACACCACCAATTTTAGCCAGTGAGATACACGTAGCTGATTTAAAATCGAGCAATGTACTTGGGTTGATAATGGATGCAGATTCGGTGAACGCATCTGCTAATAACAATAGTTTGACTGAGATAGAAGCCTATAAAGAATTAAATACAAACGAGCGAGATAATTCGTTATACATCGGCTCGTTAATTATTAATAAAGATAAGTTTAGAGGATTGGTTCGTAAGGCAAGTGCTTTTTTAAAAATTCATTCAAGGCAAGATGAATTGGAAATTGCCCCTGATAAATAATAGTAAAAAACAACAAGATAAAAATTATAAGTATGAAAAAAATGATGACAATGGTCGGCGTGTTTGCAGCACTGTTAAGTTCAGCACAAACCGATAGTACAGAGCACAAACCGGATACGATTAAAGTGGGTAACTTTATAATTATTAAGAAAGATAAAAATAAAAGTGAAACCGGAGTAACGATAGATGAAAACATAAGTAGGAATAAACAAAATTCATTTACCGTGTTTTCCCGACCTAAACGAAAGGGAAATATCAGTACCAATTGGTGGATATTTGATATTGGATTTGCCAATATGAGAGACCAAACCGATTATACCGCTGCCCAGTCTGGTTCTTATTTTAAAACATTTAGGTCTGCAGATGGGGCGGTAAATGCCAATAGCTATCGTTTAAATGCCGGAAAGAGTTCGAATGTAAATATTTGGTTTTTTATGCAAAAGCTAAATATTAGTAAACATGTATTGAACTTAAAATATGGCTTGGGTTTAGAAATGTATAACTTTAGGTACGATACTAAATTAAGTTATCGGAAGGATCCTGAACCATTTGTAATGAATGATTCGATTTCATTTAGTAAGAATAAATTATTTGTTGAGTATCTAACTGTTCCCTTGATGATCAATGTAAATCCTACGCCCAATAAATCGAAAGGATTTAGTTTTAGTGCCGGAGTAAGTGCAGGATATTTTATTTCAGGAAGAAATAAACAGATTAGCTCGGAACGCGGTAAGCAAAAAGTAAAAGGTAATTTTGATTTCGAACCGTTTAGAATAGCAGCTATTGGAGAATTGGGTATTGGACCAGTTAGATTATATGGAACATTTAGTTTAAATAAGTTACAAAAAGATATTACGAGCGTGGAGCAATATCCATTTGCGGTAGGAGTAAGGTTAAGTAATTGGTAGGAAAACAGATTACATAGTTGATAGAAGTTGTCTATCAACTATGTATCTTTTTTTATTTCATCCCTTTTAACCAATCCATTATCCCCAGCTGAATTTTGGTAGCTACCTGTTTATGAAACAAAGGCGAAACAATTCTTTTCTCATCTTCCTCGTTACTTAAAAAGGCTATTTCAACCAAGCAGTTCGGAAAATTTGTGGGGGCATTTAATCCAAAATTAAAGTGGCCAACATTGCCATATTCATCGAGTTTTAATTCCAGCATTCTTTTTAAAATAGCAGTAGAAATAGATCTGAACCCAATATACTTATAAAAAGTACTGGTGCCTTTTGTTGTTGGATTACTGGTTGAGTTTAAGTGTAATGAAATTACCAGATTGGGATTTTTTTCCTGTAAAAATAAAATGCGGTCTTTCATGTCAAAACTAGTGTCGAACGTTCTGGTCATGATGATGTTTTTTACCCCCAATTTTTTTAATGATTTTTCCAATGCTTTAGCAAATATTAAAGTAAATGCTTTTTCACTGGCATTCGTTCTTACGCCACCTGCGCCGGTGTTGGTGCCGCCATGTCCCGCATCAATTGCTATGGTTAATTTCTTAATGTCTAATAATTTAGGTTGACGATTTACTTTCACAACCAGGGACTTGCCTTTGTAACCAATTCCATAGCCCCAATGTTGCGCATGTTTTAATTCTATGGTAACACGTAAAACATCATCTTCAACTTGGTTATAGTACACATTTTTTATTTCTTTTAAAGAACTTAATTGGGTAACCCAGTTGGTGTTGCTTTGTACACCAAATAGGTCAACAATAATTTTTGCCGGATTGATCTCCATGGAAGCTTTATAAGGTAATTTCTCTTCCATGTTAATGTTCAGATAATCAAATGCAGAATCACCTTTAGCAACAAATGAACCGGTTAAGTAAAACTTTTTAGTTCTAAAACTATCTGATTCAAATTTCGCAAATGCTTTATCGATATATGCAGAGCGATTTTTTGCTAATTGAACATGGTATAAATCCTTGGTAGAATCTATTATTTTAAGCAGCACGTTGGTATCTATATAGCCCATCTTGGCCCCCCCCAGTCTGTCTTCACCTAGTCCATAAGCCAAAGAAGGTAATTTTCCGGATGTTCTGATATATTGCTCTTTTTTAATGGTATCGGTTTGAGCAGAAAGATTTAATACAAATAGTATTGCACTAAAAAGAAATAGATTTTTCATTGAATGAAGTTATTAAATCAATTGGAAATGCAATGAAATTTTAGGAATGTTGTTTTAATGTTGCGTACTACAATTTATTTGAGTGTGAAAAACAACTACATTCAATTCTATACCAATGGGGTGTTCGAACGATTTAAATAAAAAAACCTCACTCTTTGAATAAGAGTAAGGTTCTTTTGGGGGGGTGTTATTCAAAGTAGACTATAATTTATAGCCATTATTTGCAATGAGTCGTTCTGCTATTCTTCTTCTAGCATCTTTGGAATTGAACGGTTCAACTTTGGTGAAGCGTTTAAGCCCAATATGCATCATTCGAAGTTCGTCTCCATCTGCAAAGCTATTAAGTGCATCTTTACCAAATTTATTTATTTTATCAGCGGCATCGTATAGATATATTTTCATAATATCTGTTTCAATGCCAACAGCTGTTTCCCCTTTTAGCTGGGTTAATTTCATCACTCTTAATAGTGCACTTTCTGCATGAAAAATTTCAATGGCCATATCGGCAATATTCATCAAAATTTCCTGTTCCTTATCTAAAGACATCATTAGCTTTTGAACAGCTGCTCCTGCAACCATTAGTATGGCTTTTTTAAAGTTGGCTATCGTTTTAATTTCTTTACTAAAAGCAGCTTCCTCGTCACTGTTGAAATCAGGTATACTCATTAATTCCTTCTGAACGGCCATCGCTGGTCCCATTAAATCCAGTTTGCCTTTCATTGCACGCTTTAGTACCATATCAACAGTAAGTAAACGGTTGATTTCATTGGTGCCTTCATAAATTCTATTGATTCTGCTATCGCGATAACATCTAGAAATTACATATTCATCGCTGTAGCCATTGCCACCATGAATTTGAACCCCTTCATCTGCTACATAGTCTAAAATTTCGCTGCCAAATACTTTAAGTATCGCACACTCAATGGCATATTCTTCAGCGGCTCCCAATAAGGCTTCGGCAAAAGATTTTCCATTTGCTGCCAACTCTTTTTCTTTATTTTCAATCCATTTTGCAGTTCTGTACAAAGCACTTTCACACACCCATATTTTCACTGCCATTTCAGCCATTTTGTGTTTTATGGCACCAAACTTAGCAATAGGAAGTTTGAACTGTTCTCTGGTAATGGCATATTGAATAGAAATTTCGGCACCAACTTTGGCTGCACCTAAAGCTGCAGCACATAGTTTTAACCGACCAATATTTAAAATATTAAAGGCAATGATATGGCCTTTACCTATTTCACCTAATACGTTTTCAACGGGAACTTTACAATCCTGAAAATAAAGTTGAACAGTAGAAGACCCTTTAATGCCCATTTTATGTTCTTCCGGTCCTTGCGTAAATCCTTCTGTTCCGCGCTCTACTATAAATCCGGTGAATTGCTCTCCATTTATTTTAGCAAATACAGTGTAAACATCTGCAAAACCACCATTGGTGATCCAACATTTTTGTCCATTTAAGATATAATGTTTACCATCGGCGCTTAACGTAGCTGTTGTTTTTGCACCAAGGGCATCACTACCACTATTAGGTTCTGTTAAGCCATAAGCACCCTTCCATTCCCCGGATGATAATTTAGGGATGTATTTTAGCTTTTGTGCTTCTGTTCCAAAATATAAAATGGGTAAGGATCCAATACCAGTATGTGCAGCAATAGCTACAGAAAAGGAATTACCCCCACCTAAACCTTCATTTACAATGGTAGAAGTAATGAAATCTTTACCTAACCCGCCATAAGCTTCCGGAAAGGAAGTAGATAATAAACCTTGTTCACCAGCTTTTTCAACCAATGAAGGCATTAAACCCGGCTCTAATTTTTCAATTCGATCCGTTACAGGATGTACTTCATTTTTTAAAAATTGATGGCACATATCCAATACCATCATTTGTTCTTCATCAAACTCTTCTGGTATAAAGGTTTCATGCGGATTACTTTCTTTAATAATCCATTCACCGCCTAGTAGTGATTGGGTAGAACTGTTATTTTCCATGATGATTATATTAAAAAATTTATGATTAATCTATTGCTATTCAGAGTTAGACTGTGTAAGGTTATTGTACACACGAAGAAATACCGATTTCACTGTTTCAATCTCATTTTTATCTACACCAGCTAACGCTTCAGCCATTGTTTGATTAGCTATATCAATGGTTGTTTGTTGCATGTTTTGTGCAGCCTCAGTAAGTTCAATCAAATTAATTCTTCTGTCGGTAGGGGAGGGAATTCTTTTAACCAATTGTTGTTTTTCCAGATTATCAATTAAGCGGGTAATACTGGGTTTGTCGCGAAAAGTTCGGTTACACAGTTCCTGCTGACTAAGCCTATCTTCTCTCCATAAATGAAACAGCACGCTCCATTGCTCAATAGTTATTTCAAGTCCCGCATTGCGAAAGTTCTTTTGCATGCGTCTTGCAACGGCGGTGGTACCCATGCCGTTGATAACATTGTAAAGCTCTCCTCTTTTAAAATGGTTGTTTGGCATATAGTTAGTTATGCAACTAATTTCAAAATAACTCACTTTATCTCATATAACCAAGAAAAAATTTAAAAACGAGTGTTAAAAAGGAATAAAAACGCGTTAAACGATCAGGAAACGGATTTATAGACCAATTTTTGTTTTCTTTGTTGCGTATGATGCTTTTAATACTCACTTTAATAGGACTATTTACTGCGGCTTATTGCTTACTTATTTTGCTATACTTATATTGGTTTTTAAGGGTAAAAAAATATGTATTGAAAGAGGAGGTAATTCCTGCCACCCGATTTAGTGTTATTATTCCTGCAAGAAATGAGGAAGCGGTTATTACCCATTGTTTAAAGCGTATTTTGGAGCAAAATTATCCTGCTGATTTGTTTCAAATAATTGTAGTGAACGATCACTCAACTGATGCTACAGCAGAAATGGTATTAACATTAGCTAAAACCAATCCCAATGTACAACTCATACAATTGGCAGATTATGTTGATGCCAATATTAATGCATATAAAAAAAGAGCGATTGAAATAGCTGTAGCGCAAAGCAATGGAGATTGGATAGTAACTACCGATGCAGATTGCATTGCTCCAAAAAATTGGTTGCTTCAATTTGATCATTTTATTCAGCAAAAAAATCCCGTGTTTATTGCAGCACCTGTGATGTTTAGTTTAACACCTAGTTGGTTAGGCTTATTTCAGGTATTAGATTTCATGAGTTTGCAAGGTATAACGGCAGCAGCTGTTGCAGCCGGTTCACATACAATGTGTAACGGAGCTAATTTAGCATATAAAAAAGAAGCTTTTGAACGCGTAGGTAAATTTAAAGGGATTGATCATATAGCCAGCGGCGATGATATGTTGCTGATGTATAAAATAAAACAACATTACCCCAATCAACTCGGATTTATTTACAGCAGCAACATGATTGTGCAAACAGCTCCGATGCCCACCTGGAAAGGATTTTTAAATCAGCGGATTCGTTGGGCAAGCAAAGCCAACAGCTATTCCGACAAAACCATTCTGCCGGTATTGGTATTAGTTTATTGCTTTAATGTTTTATTGTTGATGACATTAATCGCAGGAATATTCATCCATGGATTTTATCCCTGGGTGTTCTATAGTCTGCTGCTAAAAACGGTAATTGAATTAATTTTTATGATTCCGGTTGCTCGTTTCTTTGGGTTAACAAACACTTTGTTTTTCTTTCCGTTGATGCAACCTTTTCATATTGTATATACAGTAATAGCAGGATGGTTGGGGAAGTTCGGAACCTATCAATGGAAGGGTAGAATGGTGAAGTGAGTTTATGAGTTGATCTCCGATTGGTCAAGTATAAAATCAAAACTCAACCATGCAACTAAAAAGAATAAGGAGATTAGATTTTTAAAAAAAGTTTTCATAGGTAATAGATTATATATTTTAATGAATCATTTAAACTGCTTAATTTTCAATTCTTAAACGTATCAATTGACTCAAGTTTCAACAAATAATAGGTTCTTCAGGCAACTCTTTCAAAATAAAGGAGCATCCATAGGTATGGTACTTATTGTGATTAGTTCTCTGCTTGCTGTATTTGCTTATTTAATTGCTTTAGATGGGTCACCCAATGCAAATAGAATGATACCGGAAATAGGGAGTAAAAAACCGGGTTTCATCATACAATTATTAAGCGTTAAGAAAGAAAGAATTATCCCTGCAAAAACATTATTGGAGCAAATTTTAGGAGGAAAAGAAGATCAATACGATTTTATACCGATAACCGCCTACACCATAAAAGGTGGTGAAATACATTTTCAAAAATTTATTGATGATGGTATTACCGAGGCGCAGGTGCTTCCTTTAAATAAGTTGGCAAAAGAACCGGTAATAAAACAACGACACTATTTAGGTACCGATAAGTTTGGAAGAGACATAGCAAGCAGATTAATTATTGGAGTTAGGGTGAGTTTAGGTGTTGGGTTTATTGCAGTATTAATTTCATTAACCCTGGGGATTATGTTGGGGGCTGTGGCCGGTTATTTTAGGGGTTGGGTAGATGAAGCAATAAAGTGGCTGATCAATGTAATATGGAGTATTCCAACCTTATTATTGGTATTTGCAATTACATTGGCATTAGGGAAAGGTTTTTGGCAGGTATTTATTGCAGTAGGTTTAACGATGTGGGTAAATGTTGCAAGGTTGGTTCGTGGCCAGGTGCTGGTGGTGCGTGAGTTAGCGTATATAGAAGCAACCAGAGCGTTGGGCTATTCGCACATACGAACTATTGTAAAACATATTTTACCCAATATAATGGGGCCTGTAATGGTCATCGCAGCCAGTAATTTTGCGGCTGCTATTGTAATAGAAGCGGGATTGAGTTTTTTAGGGGTGGGCGTTCAACCCCCTCAACCCAGCTGGGGTTTGATGATTAAAGAAAACTACAATTTTATCATTACCCACAATCCCATGTTGGCATTAGCACCTGGCATTGCAATTATGATGCTGGTACTTGCCTTTAATTTATTGGGCAATGGTTTAAGAGACGCAATGAGTGTAAGAACCAGCGAAAAAAACTAACCAATTCTGGTTAGCTATTGGCTACAATCACATTTCTCACTAAACTCTCTTCCAAAGAAATGAATGTCTCCGTTCTTTCAATACCTTTTATTTTTTGTAATTCATCATGTAAAACAAAACGAAGCTCCTGAATATCTTTGCAAACAATTTCAGCAAACATGCTATAATTGCCCGTAGTGTAATTGAGCCGAACAATTTGTTGAACTTTTTTTAGTTCTTTTGCAACGGAATCGTACAAAGAACTTTTTTCTAAGTAAATACCTATGAAAGCAATCACATCGTATCCCAATAATTTTAAGTCTACCGATAGTTTTTTGCCCTTAACAATTTTTAGTTCTTCTAATTTTTTTATTCTTACATGTATGGTACCACCGGAAACAAAAAGCTTTTTGCCTAAGTCGGCATAAGAGATCTCTGCATCTTCCATCATAGCTTGTATGATTTGAAAATCGAGTTTGTCGAGATTTAATTTAGCGGACATTTTAAATCGTTTAATTAGATAAAATTTAATTAAAATGCTAAAATATTGAAATTAATCTATATTATTAAAATAAAATTTGAAAATTGATTAATTAATTGGCCTTTTCCTGTATATTTGAATTGTTAAGCAAAGAAATAGTTCTTTTTTACTGTGGGGTGATGAAACTTTTGGCAGACATGCCCTCTTGTCTCGGGGGTGAGGATCACGGAATAAATATAGCATAGAGCCGCCCCGAGTAATCGGGACGACCAGGGTCGACCACTGAACTTTGTGCTACAACTAACCGCCTCGTGGAGGTTCGACCCCTCCCCCTACAGCTACTAAAAAGCGCCTAATAAATGACATTCATTTTTTAGGCGCTTTTTTATTGGTGTTGAGTGATCGGGATTATGTAATTCCTGCTTGGGTAAGTAGGCTTAATTGTTTTGCCTAGTATATATCGATTAATACAACAACAACAAAATGGTCAATACAATACCCGCAAGGGTAAAATACAATCCCTTCTTAAAAATAGTTGTTTTCGGTAAATACATCCAAAAGGACGATAACACAAAAAACAACAGCGATAAGCCAAAGAATATATTTAAATAAAAAAGTGGTTCTTTGGTAGTAGCCTTATGCAGCTTAGTCATTTTTTCTATTACAATGGGTAACACTTTTAATTTATAGTTGGCTACACCGGTAACTTTATTATAAATGCCTTGTTTAAAAAATATGACTGCGCTGTCTTCCTGATCAATTTTCAGCCCTTTTATTTTTAACTCTTTGCCTAGCTCTTCACTATTAGTTATGTGGGGTTGTAACTTTTTTTCAATTTGCTTTTCTTTCTTTAAAAAGTCTGTTTCTCTGAATATCAAAATTATTCCACTAATAGAGTAAACTGCCATGATTCCTGCTAAAAAATATCCCAGGTATCTGTGATAAACTCTCATTTTGTGTTGTATGGTGTTACTCATTGTAGCGTTTTACGTACAAACCTAGTCAATTATTTAATTCCATACACTATACTATTCTGGTAAATCCTATGCAGTAAGAAATTCTCTGAACCAATGACCGGATTGTTTTACAGTCCTTAATTGGGTGTTAAAATCTACATGAACTAGTCCAAATTTTGCGCGATAACCTTCGGCCCATTCAAAATTATCAGTTAAAGTCCAGGCAAAGTATCCCTTTATGTTATTGTTTGCTCTTTTGGCTTTTAAAAGGGCAGAGAGGTATTTGTGGAAATAGTTCATTCGTTCAACATCATTAACGGTTCCATTCTCTAATTTATCTTTAAAAAATGCGCCGCCTTCTGTAACAATAATATCTTTAACTCCTTCATATGTTGCAAAACGTTTAATCATCCTAAAAAAACTATCTTCATTAATTTCCCACCCCATGGCAGTATGTGGGACTTTTCTTTTGGCAGCCTTTACTTCTGTTGCATGAATTAATGGAATGATTGAACTATGTTTTACAGTTATTGGAAAATAATTTTGAATTCCAATAAAATCAAAATCAAATTGCAATTGTTTAGTGTACTTCCATGCTCTGCTGTGCATGTGTAACTTTTCCATTAATATAAAGTTGTCGTCGGGATATCCTAAGCCTAAGCTAGGTTCTATGAAAAGTCTGTTCAATAAAATATCCACCCTATTGGCAGCTTCAATATCTTTTGGTGCTTGGCTATTGGGCATAACTTCACTGCAAGAAAATGAAGTGCCAATGTATGCATGATCTACTAAATGTCTGATTATTCTACCTCCTTCGGCCTGAGCTAAAGCTGCATGATGTATAGCGGGTAAAAAATAATTTAAACCTATTTTCCCTGGCGCATGTAACCCAACCATATATCCTAAAGTAGTAAATCCGGTAGGTTCATTTAAAATGATCCAGTTTTTCACTTTACTGCCATATTCTTTAGCACAAATTGTGGTAAAGTGACTGAACCATTTTACAATACTTCTAGAAGCCCACCCACCTTCTTTTTCAAGTGCTGCAGGCAAATCCCAATGATACAATGTGATGTAAGGAGTGAGGTTTAATTTTAAACAAGTGTCGATTAACTTATGATAAAAGGCAATACCTTCTTTGTTTGGCAATCCGGTACCATCGGGGAGTATTCTACTCCATGAAATGGAAAAGCGAAATACCTTAAACCCTAATACCTTAACTAATAATAAGTCATCTTTAAATCTATGATAGAAATCACAGGATGCTGATGGCTTAGCTCCATGTATTATTTTTCCTTGTTTTTTTGAAAAGCTATCCCAAATAGAAGGGCCTCGGCCACCTATATTGTGTGCACCTTCATTTTGAGCAGCAGAAATAGCTACACCCCAAAGAAAATCTTCCCCAAAATTTTTTGCACTGAATGGAGTATTGTTTAGCAACTATTCAAAATTTAAAGATGGATATCCGGAAAAATTAAAGGTGGGCTCTTTTTTTTCTTTTTGAAGCGATAACCCTGTTTCTATAACGGTTTGCACAATATTAGCGGTAGAATTGTACATAGCCAGTTTGGTTGGATTAGCCGCATTCATCCAATTTTCAATGGTTTGAACAAAATCATGATGAATGGAATGAACAATCGGCACATTAAATTTACTTAATGCAGCTGCATTACACAATTGCTCATATTGACCTCTAATTGGTAAACACATTAATTTTTTGCCAAGTACCAATGCTTCTGCGGGTGTTTCAAATCCAGCACCGGTAATAATTCCACTTGCATGAGTCATACTCTTCACAAAAGCATCATTATCAATTGGTATTAACGTTACATTTCTATGTACAGTTTTTTCTGAAACTTTTTTACTAAATACTTCAAAGCGAAGATCAGTTAGTTTATTAAAATGATTAATTAATAGCGCATCACTATAATGAGAAAGATACACCGTTATATACCCCTCATCTTTACATACTGCCTGCATTATTTTTTCTTTTATGACCGGAGCGTAAATAAAATCATCATATTTCTCAAAATGAAGTCCAATATATTTATTAGCAGTAGCATAATTTTTTAAGATCAGTTCTCCAATTATATCTTTTTTATCCGGTCTCGGTGTATGTTTACTAATAAAGCTTGCCTGGTGACCAAAATTTATAGAGGGTACGTTTTTAAATTTACATGCGAGGGCGGTAATGCATTCAAAATCATTCAATACTATATCATATTTTTCTACAGGTAAATCCTTTGCGGCAGATAAGGTTTTAATTGGAGTAATATTTTTAAGCATCTTTAAGTAGTCTAATCCACCACGATTGCCATAAAATAAGCTGATACCATTGCTTTTATATTTTACGGGTAAGGGGACTTTTAAATTGCTATTGCTACCGCTTAAAAAAATATCTACTTCGCCATATTTTTGTAAGTGGGGCATTAATTCAATAGCTCTTGCTATATGCCCGTTTCCGGTGGCTTGAACAGCGTATAATATTTTCATTATTAAACAGATAAAGAAGTTAGAAAAAATGAAATTTCATTGGTAAGTACATTCAATTCGGGAGCACGTTTTTGTATATAGCTTTCATTGGTTGCTCTACCTTCAAAATCTTTTTCATTGTATTGAAAAATAGTCCATTCTCTGTTATTGTATTCAAGTGCGGTTAAATTCTCTATCCAGTCGCCACTGTTTAAATACACTACGCTGCCTTTGTGTGATTGTATGATTCTTTTTTGTGGTTGATGTATGTGACCGCAAATAACATATTGGTAGTTGTTTTCTATCGCTAATTCTGCGGCAGTTTGTTCAAAATTTCCAATCCAGGAAACCGCTTGCTTTACTCCATTTTTAACTTTTTTGCTCAAACTCATTTTTTCTTTACCAAGCAATTGCAATAGCCAGTTAAAAACACTGTTCAATAGTATCAATAAATCATAACCATACCCACCAAGTTTGGCTACTATTTTAGCCGTCCCTTTAGTGGTTCTATCAAAAACATCTCCATGAAATACCCAATTTTTTTCACCATCAATTTCAAATACAACTTTATCAGTTAACAGAATATTGCCAATTTCAAAATCAGCATATTTTCTCATCGCTTCATCATGGTTGCCGGTAATATAAATAACTTTAGTACCCTTACTGGCCATGTTAAATACTTCTTTAATAACGGCCATATGGCTTGCAGGAAAAAACCTTTTATTAAACTGCCAAATATCAATTATATCACCATTTAATATTAAGGTTTTAGGCGCTATACTATTTAAATAGTTCAGCAGTTCTTTTGCGTGACATCCGAAAGTTCCCAAATGTATATCGCTGATAACAGCAACTTCTATTTGTCTTTTCTTCATGTATTAATTTTGCATAAAGTTTACACTTGTATGTTAATTAATTATGTACAGAAGATTAACGTTAGATGATGATAATGTTAATTAATTATTAAGTGAGGATATTCCAAAAAAGTATATACTTATGTATAAATATAGTAAGTATGAATACAGTGATCATAATTATTACCGGTGTTATATTAATTTTATTAGTTGCATTTCTTGTTAAAAGAAATCGGATCGATCAAAACGAATACGAAAATCAAGTAAACCAAGATTATCCTCATTCAACCGAATCTCCTGAGGATGTGGATGCAGAAGAAAAAATGCACTAAATTATATGAATTGATTACTAGCATACTGATTTAATTTGTTGGCAGTCATATTAATTTTATTTTATCAGATATTAAGTCAATATTCAGCATATTTCAGTTAAAAATTCATGATATAAAAAAAATACATATCTTCAATCCGTTTCTTGTTCTAATGAATAACCAAAACCATTTTAAATGAGCCATTTCGGTTTAGTTAATAACAGAATACACTTTTTTACTGAAATACTTCTTTATTGAATATGCTAGATTATTTAAAAAAACTGCATCAGCAACTATTTGCTGAAATTACTTTTATACCTGATGTAGTTCAAACCAAGTACTTGCCATCTTTAAATGGATTCAGGGCAATATCTATTCTATTGGTTTTGTTAGACCATTTCACCTTTAATTATTCGCATAAATTTGAGTACAAGATTTTACTCATTGGAAATTTAGGTGTTAATATATTTTTTGTGATCAGTGGTTTTTTAATTACCACTCTTTTGTTAAAAGAAAAGGTTAACACAGGAAATATCTCATTAAAGAAATTTTATATAAGACGATTTTTCAGGATTATCCCGGTATCTTATTTATATATCATTGTATTGTTGATCTTAAATCACTTTTTCAATTTAAATATATCGTTACTTGGTTTTATTGGTGCATTTTTATTTTTAGGCAATATTGGGTTGTTTCATAACAATTGGTACACGTCTCATTATTGGTCATTGGCTTTTGAAGAACAGTTTTATTTAGTTTTTCCATTCATACTTAAAAAGAATTTTAAATTTTATGTATGGTTTTTATTGATGATGCTGTTGGTGGTATTTGTGCTGCGTCAATTTGAGTTTGTTGAATTAAAAAATACCAATCCAATATTATATCGTTTTCAGTATTTAAAGGAAGTCACTTTTTATTTAGATGGTATCATCATTGGTTCATTATTTTCTATATTAACCATAAAAAACATGTTGCCTGTAAAGCAATTTCTTGCATACAAAACAATTATACATATAATATTGGTTCCATTGATTGTACTTATTCATTGTGGCTATTTGCCGGTATTGAATAATACCGCTAACTCTTATGTGAGTTCTGTAATGATTGGCATTTTAATATTAAGTAATATACAGCCTGCTACTGATCCTATATTTAAATTGTTGAATAATCGGCTAATCAATTACATAGGCATCTTATCATACAGTATTTATATATGGCAGCAGTTATTTGTTTATAATCAGCCCTGGAAAGATCATATTGCTGGTTCTGATACAATATGGATTAATGTATTATTATTGATGTTAGTGGCTTATGTTTCTTATAATTTTTATGAGAAACAATTTTTAAAATTAAAAGAGCGGATTAAATGATAATATTGAATTCTAAGGGGATTTAGATCAAGTAGAAATGATCACCCATTCATCATTGAATCAACTAAAAAGCCACTATCTTTTTGAATAGTGGCTTTTTAGTTGATTAATAAATTCAAGTGTTACATGAATAATGTAACAATATAATAGGTTAATGCAGCTAGTGCTGCACTTACCGGTATGGTTAAAATCCATGCCCAAAGTAAGTTGGTTGTAACACCCCATCTTACTGCGCTTAAACGTTTGGTAGCTCCTACACCAATAATCGAACCGGTAATAGTATGGGTAGTAGAAACCGGTATACCCATTTGGCCGGTAAAGAACAGGGTAAATGCACCTGCAGTTTCTGCAGCAACCCCTTCTAATGGGGTTACCTTGGTGATTTTAGAACCCATTGTTTTTACAATTTTCCAACCACCACTCATGGTTCCTAATCCAATTGCTATATAACAGGCAACCGGCACCCAATTAGGTAATTGACTAAAGTCCTGAATCAGTCCGCTTGAAATAAGCGCTGCTCCAATAATACCCATTACTTTTTGCGCATCATTACCGCCATGTCCAATACTAAATGCCGCAGAACTGAACAATTGTAACTTTTTGAACATATTTGCAATAGTATATGCAGTAGGTGTTTTGAATTTTTCAACATACAGGTAAATCAACATAAATATAATGGCTGTTCCGATAATACCGTTTATAATAGCGGTATTATCTGCCTTATCTATTTCACCTTCAAATGATTGCTGAATATTAAACTTTGCAATTTTTGTTTTTACCTTATCGAGGTTTTTTGCCTGAATAGGATAAATTGCATTCATAACAGTAATTGCACTGTCTATGTTTATTTTTCCTGCTAGGTACAATTTTAATGGTGCCTTATATTCTTCTGTTTTCACTTTGGCAATATCATATTCTTTTTTAATGTCGGTATTTCCCGGAGCTTTTGCTTCTAACACTAAAAAATCATTTGCATTTCTTGCAGCATCTTTAATTTTACTGAGCGCTACATTGTCTAACCATCCACTATCTTTAGCTATCGCAGCTATTTTCTTTGCACCTAACTGATCAAAATCAGATAAATAACTATTCAAATGATTGTATTGCTCATTCGCCTTAGCTAATTTTTCAGTATTAACAGCCAATTTAGCTTGTAAAGCTGAATCACCCTTTTTTTCAGTTAATTCCGATTGTATTGATTTTATTTCTTTTTTGTATTTATCTATGCTGTAAAATTTCTGAACATTTTCATGAATTTTATTGTCTTCAAAATGATCAAATAAAATCACCGTTAAAAAAGTAACACACGAAATAATCAGCAACCTATACCATATATTTCGCATGATAGTAACCAGGGTTATAAACATGGAAATTAGTATTCCTATGATGGGTGCTAAGAAAATAAATAATACTGTTTTTAGTATGGTTTCTGAATCTACAATTTTTGCCCATGAATAACCAATGCCTTTAATCATTAAAGCATGTGCTATTGCTGCTCCTGCAAATCCACCAATGAGTGTATGTGATGAAGATGAGGGGATACCATACCACCAGGTAAGCAAGTTCCAGAAAATGGCAGCAAGTAAACCGGAAAAAATAACCGGTAAGGTTATAAAATCTTTATAAACAGTTTTGCTGATAGAATTTGCAACTGCATGGTCTTTGAATATAAAATAGGCTGCAGTATTGAACACCGCCGCCCATAAAACTGCCTGAAACGGTGTTAATACTTTGGTAGATACTACAGTTGCTATTGAATTGGCTGCATCATGAAAACCATTGATGTAATCAAATATCAATGCAAGCGCAATAATAATTATTAATAGTGTCATTGTTGTATTGATTAAGCGTACTTGATAATAATAGATTCGATTACATTAGAAACATCTTCAATCTTATCTGTTGCAATTTCCATTACCTGATAAATTTCTCTTTTCTTAATTACTTCTTTAAAATCATTTTCTTGTTCAAATAATTTTTCAATACTCATATCAAATACATCATCCGCTTGATTTTCAATACTATTTATTTTAATCATAGCCTCCGTCATTCCCTTTACATTTTTCATGTTACGTAGTCCGGAAACTGCTGTTTTTGTTTCAATGGTACCTTGTAAAATCAATTCCGCTAACTTATGTATGCCTGTATCGTTCGGATTAATTTTATAAAAATTAATTTTCTTAGCCGATGCGTAAATATAGTCGGCAATATCATCTAATGAAGTGGCTAAATAGTGTACATCTTCTCTGTCAAAAGGGGTAATAAAATTTCTTCCTAATTCGGTAAAAATATTATGTGTTAAGTCGTCATTTTTATGCTCTAGGTCTTCTATCTCGGCAAGTATTTTTGCCCTTTTGTCTGTATCTGGTTCTGTAACCATTTCTTTTAATTTTTCTCCCATTTGTTCTACATGTATGGCAACATCTTCAAACAGTTGAAAGAATACTCTGTCTTTTGGTAAAAAAATTTTCATAATTGAATTAAAGTCCATGGTATTGTGTTTTGATTGTTAGCAAAGTCAAATAAATTAGCTTAATTTATTTTTAATTTAATCTTATGTGATTAAATATTTATTCTATTTGATTTGCAAAGGAAATACTCTGCTTATGCAATATTGAAATCAATATGTTACCAAATTGTTACCAATTCAAAACGAGTGAACAAAACTAAAAATATTAGCTTTCTTCACCCGTTTGCAGTTACTGTACCGTGATTTTTTATTTAATTTTTAGTCTCCATCCGGCATATATCATCCTCCCATTAACCGGCCCCCAAATCATGGATGCATCAAAATAATTGCTGAATGGCTGATCAGCTGCAATAATTGCTTTTTCCTGAAAAAAATTGGTCATATTCTCTGTGCCTATATAAAAATCCATTAGTCGTTTTGTACCAACCGATTTACTGATTTGTGCACTCATTAAAACAAAGGCTGGTGAATAAGCTGCTAACCGATCATTCACCGGATTGTCTGTTGTACCCGGAATTCTTTTTTCCCCGTTGCGCGTTAGCGTATAATCAAATTTCCAATGGTTATTAGTGGTATAATCAATACTTAAAAACGCTCTGTTCGAGGAAATAAAGGGGCGTTGCAATAGTTTGTTGTCATAAGTGGTTAATACATTGAAATACCGATAGGCCATGCGGATATCTAATTTTGCAATTGGACTGATCGTTAGATCTGTTTGAAAGCTGGTAGAGCTTGATGTACCTTTTAAATTATAAAATTTAACCTGCCTTGCATTTTCTATATCTACTACTACCTGATTGGTAAAATCATTGGAGAAAGCATCTATGCTAAACATCCCATCTCTACCAAATAACCTGAATTTCTGATCTAAGCCAATACCCTTGTTCCAGGCTACTTCTGCGTTTAATCCATACGGCTTATTTACTTCAGGAGCAATAATATTTACTGTTCTGGCACTCACAAAAACCCCCATATTCTCTGCAAAAATATTCGCTGTTCGTTGCCCCCTACCGGCACTTATTCTGATGATGGTACCCTTTGCCGGCTCAAACCGGAGGTTTAATCGCGGCGTGATAAATGTGCCAAAAATATTGTGGTGGTCTGCCCGCAAACCAGCTACTAGCGTAAATATATTGTCGGGTGTAAACGTGTATTCAAAAAATCCACCGGGTACTATTTCTTTTCTACTGTAATCGATAGATTTAAAAATTTCTTGGTAATCATCGTATTGAAAACTAAAGCCCGTTCTAAATTTGTGTGCACTTGTTCCTATAATTGACTGATAAATTAAGTTGCTGTAAAAACTTTGCTGACGGGCAGTATAATTGGTAAAACCAAAGTAAGAATCTTGTGAATGGTTGATTCCTGCAATTTGTAAACCAATACTTTTATAAACTTTTTGAGGGAATACATATCCTATTTTAGCAAATGCCTCATAGCGGTCGGTGTTTATTCCCAGGCCATAACTATTGGTCGTGTATTTATCCGTTGCTTCATTAAAATTTACTTGTCCGCCTTCACGTTTATCTTTCATCACTTTAAATCCAAATTGTGTCATCCATCCCAATCCATTATCGTATTTATAGCGGTTTACAATGCTGTACTGATTTCCGGTTGGTAAATCTCTAAATCCATCTTTATTAAAATCGATGGTTTTGTTGTTTAAAAAGTTGTCGTGTAACAACAAACCGGCCGACCATTTTTTATTGATTTTAGTACTTAAGTTGAGGTTTAAATCGGTCTTGCCAAATTCATTTACGTAGATATTGGCTAATAATTGTTCGCTGTTTTCCGGCTTCTTTAATTCAACATTTATTTGACCGGCAATGCTTTCATATCCATTGGCTACAGAACCTGTTCCTTTAGTGAGCTGAATGGATTCTATCCACGGCCCTGCAATAGCATTCAATCCGAGAGGTGTCGCTAAACCTCTGGGGCCCGGCAAGTTTTCTACGGTTAATTGGGTGTAATTTCCACTGAGCCCTAATAATTGAATTTGTTTAGAGCCCGTTACAGCATCATTGTAAGATACGTCTACCGATGGATTGGTCTCAAAACTTTCACTGAGATTGCAACAAGCGGCTTTCAATAATTCTTTAGCGGTAATCACCTCTGTTCTAATCGGACTAATAGTTGCAATATAACTGGCACGTTGCGAACTGGTTACTACCACATCTTTTAATTTTCCTTTTGATGCCATAATGATTTTCAAATCATTGTTATTACCAACTGCAATAGTATCAGATTGAAACCCCACATAGCTCACCACTAATTGTCCATCTTCTCCAATAGGTTGTAATTGAAAATAGCCATGTTTATCTGTAAGGGTACCATTATTAGTGCCTAACCAATTAAGGCTGGCATTTTCTAATGGATTAAACTGACCTTTTTTATCAATTTCCATTACAATACCCCTTATTAAATTGGCAGCGTTACTAGAAGAAGCCATTGGGTTATGCGCTGAGGCTTCCTGCTCTCTATACCTGCAACATTCCGGAAGCTCATTGTAAATAATATCCTTCGCTTTTTTATTGTCTGCATCATGCCCTGCGTCTACAATTCTTTTTATGATCTTATCGAGGTTAGTGGCTGATTTGTCAAAAGTTAGCGCCAATATTTTACTATCAACATCCCATTCGGCATGCTTAACCCCTTTTCCATTGGCGGCCTGTTCAATTCTTTCTTTGCACATCATGCACGCACCCTGCACTTTAATTGTAGTGGTAGAATCGATATGGTTTACAGGGGTCTGAGCAAAAGCACGACTGGTTAATAATACCAGACATAATATTTTACAATAGTTTTTCATCTTCATCATTTTAAGATTCAATTGGAGTAAAACCCTGCACATACTATATGCGCAGGGTTTTGTAGGATTATCCTTTTTTTGCTTTCACTTCAGTTAAATCCATACCACATTTGCTGCACTTTGCTTTTTTGGTAGCAGTTATATCTGCGTGCATTGGACAAACAAATTGCTTAACGGGGGTTAAAGCCATTTTGCATTTACTGCATTTATCGGTTGCAGTTCCGGTAATTTCCGGGTGCATAGGGCAACTGTATGCTGCTTTTGGAGCAGTTTCGGCTTTAGGTTCGTGGGTTTGAGCAAAAGCGGTGAGGCTGATCAATGCAGCCGCAAATAGCATGATTGCTTGTTTCATTTTTTTAATTTTTATGGTGATGAAGAAGATGCGGGTGGTCACAACGATTGAAAGGACTTATTAGTTAAAATAGTCCATAATCATTCCATCAACACAGTATCAAATACGATACGTGCAGTTGTATATATAAATAGGAATAATACCCTTTAATGGCGGAGGGTTGCTTTTATATGCAATTGAGTTTAAACTGTTAGCATATATGGAAGTAGCTTCAATAGTGGTAGGAGAAAAAGACCAATCGGTGAAAACTTTTTCCATTCCGGAATAAGTGTTTTCTCCAAAATGATTGTCCTTTACTTTGTAATAATGATAAGTTGTTCTGCAACAGTTGTCCATGCCATCTTCTTCCATACCGCAGGTCTTTTCTGCGGTTTGTGTAAAGGCAATGGTGGTAGATTTAAGTTTATTGCAGCAGTAAAACGATTTTACACTTACCCCAAGCGTTGCGGTAGTGTATATACCTAAAAGAAGTAGGAGAATAATTCGTTTCACCAGGTAAAGTTAGCAATAGTTCTGCATATTCATATTGTTAAAAAATATTGGACCGAGGTAATTTATCAATTTTCAAGCAACCTGTTCAATGCTTAATTATTTTATCTTCGCCGAATGGGACAAAAGAAACTCATTCGGTTTGAAGCTATTAAGTCATTTGCTAATGTATTGGAATATCCGCAAGATATTAAAGGAAAATGGAGTGAATTTTTTAAAAATGACCACACTATTACCTTAGAGCTGGCCTGTGGTAAGGGTGAATATGCTGTTGGTTTGGGCAAAATGTACCCCCAACGTAATTTTATTGGGATTGATATTAAAGGCAATAGAATTTGGCGGGGCGCTAAAACCGCGCTGGACGAGGGATTACCCAATATTGCTTTTGTGCGTTCACATATCGATAAAATAACGGATTATTTTGTTCCGGGTGAGGTAAGTGAAATCTGGGTCACTTTTCCGGATCCGCAATTAAGGGCATCTCGCTCTAAAAAGCGATTAACCCACCCTCATTTCCTTAGGTTATACCAACAGATTTTACAACCCGGTGGATTAGTGCATCTTAAAACCGATAGTCCCAGATTATATCAATTTACTTTAACAGTTATAAACTTATTTAATTTAGAATTGTTAGAACAAACCGATGATGTGTATGCTGCCGGTGAAATAAAGCCGGAGTTAACTATCAAAACACATTATGAAGGATTAGATATTGCGCAAAGTAATCGAATACATTATATCTGTTTTCGGATTAATCAGCCACTACCTAAAGAAAAAGATGAGCTGTTAAAAACATTATTTAGTGAAGAAGAACCTGGTTGACCAAGAAGATTATTACATTGATGAATTTGGAAATTGGGTATTTACCCAAGCTTACCATCTTAAAAAAGGATATTGTTGTGGGCATGGTTGTAAGCACTGCCCTTATGAGTATTGCGCGGTGCCTGATTCGAAGCGAAGTGAAATGGTCAACAAAAAAAATAATACAGAATAATAAGTCCGCACCTATCTATCATAATCAATATCTATCAGCAATATATTTGCATTCATGCCTCCCAAAAAATCATCCTCTTCCCTTAAAAAACTGCTTCCCAGCGGGGCAGAAGATGTTTCATTTTTTGAGCAAGTGTATGAAGTGGTAAAACTCATCCCCAAAGGCAGGGTTACTTCTTATGGCGCTATCGGTAATTTTTTAGGAACCAAAGGAAGTGCCCGTATGGTTGGTTGGGCCATGAATGCCGCTCATAGTATACCCGGAGTGCCTGCACACAGAGTAGTTAACCGGAAAGGATTACTTACCGGCAAAATGCATTTTGCTACCCCCACTAAAATGGAAGAATTACTGTCAAAAGAAAAAGTTAAAATAGTGAACGATCAAATCATAGATTTCGAAAAAATCTTTTGGGATCCCGCTGTAGAACTATCTTAACTTATATTTGCAAAATGAACACCAAACCTACACTGCATACCATTTTATCTCCCAAATTATTAGATATTTATGATGTTACTAATACTATTGTAGTAATCATCGATGTGTTTAGAGCCACATCTACCATTGCCACCGCATTATACAATGGGGCTGCAAGAGTAATTCCGGTTGATTCGGTAGACAAATGTATGGAGTTAGGCAAAACTACCGGAGGTATTACTGCCGGCGAAAGAGATGGTAAAGTGATTGAAGGCCTGGAATACGGAAATTCCCCCGCAGAATACCCTCGTGAATTTATTGAAGGAAAAACACTGGTATTAACTACCACAAACGGCACTAAATTGCTGCACATGGCTTTACAAAGTGGCGCTGCTGAAGTAATAACCGGCTCTTTCCCTAATTTATCTGCCGTTTGCGATCATTTGACTCAACAAAATAAACATGTTATCCTGGGTTGCTCTGCATGGAAAGACCGATTTAATTTAGAAGATACGCTTTTTGCAGGTGCTGTAATAAGTAGAATAAAAGAACATTTTACCATTCATTGCGATAGCAGCTTAATGGCCGAAAACATGTACACCATGCATTCGCAGGATATTAAATCATTTATACGAAATACCACCCATTGGCATCGATTGTCGTTGTACGGTTTAGAAAAAGATTTAGAATACTGTGTAACTCCAGATCAAGCCAATATTCTGCCATTTTACAAAGATGGCGACTTAATAATTGCTTAAATATTTTCAATTTATCCTTAATTCGTTCACAATACATTCAATTCTATTTTTAAATAGGCCATCTTTTCGTTACTTTTGCAAATTGGTCTTTTTTGACTGATTTTATCGCATGGCACTACCTTATTTAGTAAAACATATTTACAATAATGCTACCGAAGAAGTGATTCGGAGAGGCAAAAAAATTCATGCACTCAGCAATGTTGAATTGATAGAGCATGACGATTTGATGGGAACCATCATTTTTAGGGTAAAGGATGATGGCTATGCCACTTTTTACAAAGTACATATTAACCAGTTCAAAGACCCAAAAACCCTTTCATTACGTTGCTCCTGCCCTTATAATTTATCGGAAGTATGCAGACATAAAGCCGGTGCGCTTTTTCATTTGCAGGATTTACTCGATAAAAATTTATTGGGCGACAAAGAAATCATCTACGATCAAAAACATACAGTAGTTAAAATCAAACAACTCGATTTAAAGTTGTTGCGCATGTTAACATCTACTGAAACCTTTAGTAATGCAGAAGAATTTTTGAGAAGTAATTCCGCTAATTTATTGGAAGCTAAAAATGAATGTGTTGTTGCCGAATTAGAAATTAATAATGAAAAACATCGCATTGTTTTTCAAAAAAATGAAGAAAGAAATTTCGATACCAGCTGTACCTGTAACAGCGAAACCGAACATCCACTTTGCGTGCATAAGGCGGCTCTTTTTCTGCAATTACTCAAAAATCACGGCGCAAATTATTTCGATTCTATCAGAAATTGGGATAAAGACAAAAACAAATTACTCGCCCTATATGGGTATTCTTTAGACGATGATATTTCAGGAAAATTTGAATTCACTTACACCGATGGTCGTCCTTTTTTACGGGTGTTAGATGCTTCTATTAAACGAGTTACCGGAACCACCACCGAGTTAAGGCCTAAGCCCCTTGAGCCGGTATTAACTGCAGAAGCCTCTTTAAACTTGCCCATTCCAACAACCATGCGTTTAGGCATGGTTATAACGGCACAACAATTACAATATCCCTATACACAAATAGAAATTGTGCAGGGCGAGCCAGATGAAAACAATACCAAGTATGTTACAAAAGCTGTTAAACTAGATTTAACCAAGTTTATTAATACCGAAGTTTTTTCTGAAGACGATAAAATGATTCTGCAGCAACTCCGAAAACTAATGCCTTCGGAGGTAAGTCGTTATTTAAACAGAAATTCCCCTTTCAGCGGAATCTGGGAAAATATTATACAGCAACATGATGATGAACTTCCGGAAGAAACCAGAAGTTTAATCAACGAATATTTGCATCCAAAGTTCAAGAAATTATTTACGGAGTTAGCCGGTAGTCCATTTGTGTTTTACTTACCCGCTCACAAACCATTTACCACTGCTAATCTGCAACAAGTTAATTTATCCGACCAGTTAATTAGTCCGGATTTTACTGTAAACTACAGCAATGGTCAATACATAATCGATTGCAGTGTTACGTTGCCTTTAACTGAAGTGAGCATTGCTGAAAATGCCAATGAATCACACTTTATTTTCTTGCACAATGATGAATTTTTTATTTGGAAAAAGCCGGAAGATATTCTTGTAGTAGAAAAATTTTTACCCTCCGGAAAAATTGCTGTAGACGCCCAACATTGGGCAACCTATTTGCAGGACTTTGTATTGCCTTTATCTAAAGAATACAATGTTCATTTTTCGAATGTTAAAAAAGAAGAGATAAAAGATACGCAACCCGAATTAAAAGTGTTTTTAAAAGAAAAAGGAGAATACCTTTTATTTCAACCCATCTTTAATTATCAGGGACACGATGTAACCAATACCGATAAGGAAAGAATTGTGGTGCCTGCGGCAGATAAGTTACTGCTCATACACCGTAATCTGGAAGCCGAGCAAGCATTGATGCAACGCATTGAATCGCTGCACTCCGGATTTGTTAAGCCGGCAGAGTCGAACACGTTGGCTTTAAAAGGCAAAGATGTTTTAAAAAATAATTGGTTCTTTCTTTTTATAGATGCGGTAAAAGAAATGAACGTGCCTGTATACGGATTTGAAGCACTTAAAAATTTCAGGTTCAATACAGCAAAGCCTTCTACTAAAATATTTATCAGCAGCAATACCGATTGGTTTGATGCTAAAGTTGAAATATTATTTGGGGAACAAAAAGTTACCATTGATGAAGTAAAAAAAGCATTGGCCAATAAACAACAATTTGTTCATTTAACAGATGGCACTTTAGGTATATTACCGGAAGAGTGGATTAAAAAATATGCATTACTTTTTAGAGTTGGAGATGGTAAGGCCGGGGAGATGAAGTTGAGCAAGTATCATTTCAGCATCATAGAAGAATTGTATTTGCAGCGAGATGAACAGGAGTTGTTTTTTCAGCTGGAAGAAAAGTATGAAAAAATTAAAGACAATCATACCATCAAACCAATAGCTGCACCTCAGCATTTGCAAACGGTGTTACGCCCATATCAGGAGAGTGGCTTTCAATGGTTAAATTACTTGCGGGAAGTACAATGGGGTGGTATTTTGGCGGATGATATGGGATTGGGTAAAACCATTCAAACACTTAGTTTTCTGCATCATTTAAAATCAGAACAGGGCACGTTAAAGGCGCTGGTTATTTGTCCTACTACCTTGCTATACAATTGGCAGAATGAAATTAAAAAATTCACACCTAACTTAACTTACTACATTCATCATGGTGGTGCAAGGGTAAAACAAGCAATTGCCAACAGTGCGTTAGATGTGGTAATTACTACTTATGGAACATTACGTAGTGACATTAAGAACTTTGTTGAAGTAAATTTTGATTATGTAATTCTCGATGAAAGTCAGGCAATAAAAAATCCTGCCAGTAAAGTAACTAAAGCGGCCGGACTATTAAAAGCCACCAGTAGATTGTGTTTGAGTGGAACACCATTGCAGAATAATACGTTTGATATTTATGCGCAAATGAATTTCTTGAATCCCGGTATGTTGGGAAGCATGGAATTTTTTAAGCAAGAATTTTCTATACCAATCGATAAGTTTGGAGAAAAAGATCAGAAAGATCATTTACGTAAATTATTGTATCCGTTTATTTTAAGAAGAACAAAGGAGCAAGTAGCCAAAGATTTACCGGAAAAACAAGAGATGGTATTGTTTTGTGAAATGGGCACCGAGCAACGCAAAATTTATGAAGCATACCGGAACGATTACCGCGATAAAATTTTAGGGGTGGTAGAAGATCAGGGCATACAAAAATCACAGTTAACCATTTTGCAGGGCTTAATGAAGTTGAGGCAAATTTGTGACAGTCCGGCTATTGTAAAAGAAGAAGAACAATTCCCTAATGTATCGGTAAAGCTTGAAGAAATTGGCAGAGAAATCACCGAAAATATGAGCAATCATAAAGCGTTGGTATTTTCTCAGTTTTTAGGCATGTTGGCGTTGATTAAAGAGAAGCTAAAGGAGTTGGGAGTAGATTATGAATACTTTGATGGTAGTTGCAGTGTAACGGAGCGGGAAAGAGCCATTCAACGTTTTCAGAACGACGATAATTGTCGTGTGTTTTTAATTTCTTTAAAAGCGGGTGGTGTAGGATTGAATTTAACAGCCGCAGATTATGTATATATTGTAGATCCTTGGTGGAACCCGGCTGTAGAACAACAAGCCATTGATAGAACACATAGAATTGGGCAGACTAAAAATATTTTTGCGTACAGAATGATTTGTACTGATACAGTTGAAGATAAAATATTAAAACTGCAGGAGCACAAGCGCAACCTAGCCAGAGACGTAATTTCAGACGATGAAGGATTTGTGAAGAGCCTAACTAAAGAAGATGTAGAATACTTATTTAGTTAAACCCTTTAAAACGGCAATCATGCATAACCATATGGGTCAATGATATTGCCAATTACCAGTAATATCTAATAATTTAGTTTTGTTCAAATATCTTATATCCATTTCCGGTAAACGCAACTTTATAGCGTGTGTTTAAAAAAACGGTCAACTCCGGAAATAGCGCTGTGATAACCGGTTAAACTACTGTGCAGCGGCAGATAATTAATGAATAAATTTAAGAAGGGTTGCAGTGCATCATGTGCATACAACCATTCAACACATTTTACCGATAAAAAAATTAATTCACATTAGCTTGCAGTTAATTAAACCCCGGCAGTAATTACCTGTCTATATGATTATTGTATAATAAAATAAAGGCTATTGGATGAAGCAACTATTTATATTCCTCTCTTTCACATTTGTTTTTACCGAAGTAATGTCGCAAAATACTGGTTCTATTAAAGGTAAATTGATAGATACTATTGCCAAACAACCACTAAAAGATGCCTCTGTAACACTTTTAGATGCCAAGGATTCAACTTTAGAGCTATTTGGTTTAGCTAAACAAGATGGAAGCTTTTTATTGGAAAATCTTTCCATGGGCGACTTTATTCTTCAAATTAAGTTTCAGGGATACGAGCCATTTTCTCAAAAGATCAATCTCCAAAAAACCAATCTGCAAATAGATCTTGGCTTGGTTTACCTTAAAATGGCCGCTAATGATTTGGGTAATGTAACGGTAACGCAATCTCCCATCAATATTAAAAAAGATACCGTTGAGTTTAATACCGCTGCGTTTAAAACCAAGCCCAATGCGGTTATGGAAGATGTACTAAAAAAGCTACCCGGCGTTCAGGTAGATAAAGATGGGAATGTAAAAGCACAGGGCGAGCAGGTACAACGTATTCTGGTTGATGGAAAGCGCTTCTTTGGCGATGATCCTAAATTAGCTACCAAAAACCTTCCTCCCGATATGATCGATAAAATTCAGGTGTTTGATGCCTTAAGTGATCAAAGCGCATTTACCGGAATTGATGATGGAAACCGAATTAAAACCATCAACTTCACCACTAAAAAAGACAAACGAAAAGGCTATTTTGGAAGAGGAGTAGTTGGTGCCGGGGCCGGTAGTGGCGATGCTGTTTTAGACAACAATTTAAATATCAGCCATTTTAATGGAGATATGCAACTTACCTTAACTGCTCAGGCAAACAATGTAAACAAACAAAACTTTAGCGTACAAGATATGCTGGGCTCTTTGGGTAGCGGCGGAGGAAACAGAGGTGGGGTAAGCTTTAGTTCGGGGAGCGGTTTATTAGGAACTGGTAGTGGCGGGGGTATTGTAAATACCTGGGCTGCCGGTTTAAACTATAAAGATCAATGGAGTAAAAAAACACAGATTTCGGGCAGTTATTTCTTAAATGATCAAACCACTAATCGAGATCAAAACAGCTATACCCAAAACTTAATTCCAGGCAATCCCGATTCGTCTATTTACAATGCGGCTAAACTAAATAGCGTTAGCCACAATCAAAATCATCGCATTAACTTTAATTTTGAGCAGCAGTTCGACTCGTCTAATTCCTTAATCATTCGCCCTAATATAAGCTTTCAACATACCGATGCCGAAACCAACCAAATCACTTCATCTACCAAAGGCTTAACTAAGTTTTTAAACAATTCAACAGCAGCTTCCAATAGATCAAATGACGGCTATAATGCAGCGGTGGAAGCCACTTTCAGACATAAGTTTCCTAAAAAGGGAAGAACCTATTCCATTGCCTTTAATCCGGGTGTAAGCAAAAATGATGGGATTACTAACAACTATTCTATCAACAATTATTTCAATACTACTAACCCATTTGCCGATACCATTAATCAAAAAGGCATCACCAATCGCGATGCTAACAATTTTAATGCAACTTTATCGTACACCGAACCAATCGGAAAGTCTCAAATCATTGAAATCAATTACAATTATCAAACCAATATCAACAACTCAGGCACTAAAACATCTGCATATAATCCATTAACCAATCAATATGATAAAGTTGTTGCAAATCTGACCAATGAGTTCGAAAATACTTTTGATGCGAACAGAGTTACTTTGAATTATCGGGTACAAAAATCTAAATATAATTTCAGTATTGGATCCGGCTTGCAGGGCGGTAGTTTAATCAGTAAAAACATTACAAAAGACAGTTCAATCAGTCAGCGTTTTGTGAATTTTTTTCCAACAATGAACTTTAGGTACGACTTCACAAAAACAAAAAACCTCCGCATTTTTTATAATGGCAGAACCGGACAACCTTCTGCAAGTCAGTTGCAGCCTGTGGTAGACAATTCTAATCCATTAAATATAAGAATGGGTAATCCCGATTTGAAGCAGCAGTTTATACACTCATTCAGAGTAATGTTTAATTCATTTGATATGTTTTCTCAACGATTAATTTTTGCTACAATCAGCGGAAGTTTAACGGAGCACGACATACAAAACTCCACTACATTTTTACCTAACGGATCACAAATAACCAAACCGGTTAATTTAAACGGCACCTATAATGTAAATGGATATTTCAATTATGGCTTCCCACTAAAGAAACCAAAAAGCAATATCAATCTCTCTTTAAATATAGGCTTAAATCAAAGTCAAACATTGGTAAACAATCAATCGAATTATACCAAAAACACCAATACTGGTTTTAATGCATCGTGGACTACAAACCTGAAGAAGAATTTTGATATGAATTTTTCGAGCAACTCCAGTTTCTCATTTGCCCGGTATACACTTCAACCACAACAAAACGGTGATTTTTTTACGCAAACATTTTCGGCAGAACCCACTTATTACACCAATAGTGGATGGGTACTATCATCCGATTTCAATTATGTTAAAAATACCGGCAGAGCCGATGGGTTTAATACAGCGATACCTTTGTGGAATGCGAGCATAGCCAAGCAGATTTTCAAGAAAAAACAGGGTGAGATTAAGTTCTATGTATTTGATTTACTTAATCAAAATATCAGCGTTTCCCGTAATGTAACCGGTAATACTATTCAGGACGTTTCCACTAAAGTGCTTACCCGTTATTTTATGCTGAGTTTCACCTATAACCTGCGGAAGTTTGGCGCGGGCAATCAACAGTCGAATCCAATGATGGACATGCTCAGAGGCAATAGAATGCCCGGTGGCGGAGGCATAATGATTCGCGAATTTAGACAATAGTAAGACATGAAAAAGAATTCAATTAACAAAGCTCTGTAGGAGCGACCTGTTTGTAGCAATAAGGATGAATTAAATTAACAAAGCTCTGTAGGAGCGACCTGTTTGTAGCAATAAGGATGAATTCAATTAACAAAGCTCTGTAGGAGCGACCTGTTTGTAGCAATAAGGATGAATTCAATTAACAAAG
>JBIIAP010000078.1:0-10257 GCA_044239855.1 Sediminibacterium sp.
AATAAAATTACTGATAAGGATGTTGACTTTACCGTAATTGAACAGGAAATCGAACAAACTAAAGATTCGGTACAAAGAGCGATTCTACAGGCAATTTTAGCTAAGAATTATTTCAGGTATTATGAAAGTGTGCGCTGGGAAATATTAGGCAGAAATAAAAATGCAGGGGCTAAAAATAGCAGTATTCACACCTGGACCACGCATGATTTTCAAGAAAAAATAACAGGGATTTTTAATGATGCACTAATCAATAAGAACCTATTACAATCAATTTCTATAAATAAATTCCCTTCCGTTATAAAGGGGTATCAACAATCATTTAACACTTATTCTGTTTTTGATTTATTGGGCATGGAAGCCATTAACTATTTTAAAGAAGTATATAATCTGGAAATTAATAATGATGATAAAGACTTATTAAACGCAGGAGCCAGCTTAGACACTATTGATCGGTTTTTGAAATTTGATTTCAACCAATTTGACAGTACTAAGTCAGCCTGGAAAGTAATAAGTTTATATCAACAACTATTAAAAATTCACCAAAGAGATCTTGATCAATCTTTCTTTGTACAATTGAATATTGAAAGAATTGTTTGGGCCAATAAGCTATTGCAAGTAAAGGCTAAAGATGAGTTGTATGATCGAGCATTAAATGAGATGCAACAAAACTATGCAAAAGTGCCCTCGTCTATTTATGCCTGGTATTTAAAAGCCAGCCTAGAAAAAGAGAAAGGTGACTTATACAAGCCAACCATGGATAGTACCAACAGGTATAGGTATAACTCAGCCTTATTTATTAGTGAAAAAGCCAAACAGGTATTTGGGGAGGCCCAATGGAATAAAAGTGGTTTGCATAATTTAAATACATCAATTCATCATAAAAAGATAGCCCCCGCGGTGGAAAAGATCAATGCCCCCGGAAAACCTTTTCGCGCATACATTACCTATAAAAACATAGACACCCTTTATGCAAAAATTATTCGATTAGAAAACAATGTAAATAAGCAATACAATAATGATCTATTAAAACCATTGTTATCAAAGCAAATTATTGAAGAATACATGCTGGCATTGCCCATTACCAATGACCATCAACAACATAGTGTAGAAATTAAAATAAATGCGCTTAGCACTGGAAAATATGCCATTATATGCAGTAATACTAAGCATTTTAAAGAACAGGATGACTATATTGGAATTAGCTATTTTAATGTATCTAACATAACTTATTTAAAAGACAATGAACATTATTTTATACGAGACTATAATTCCGGAACAGGGGTAAGCAATGTTCAGGTGAATGTGTACAGCAGTAAATATGACTATAATTCCGGAACCATCAACTATACGTTACTCCGACAATTAAAATCTGATGCAAATGGAGCGTTTAACTTGAAGAGCAGCCAGCAATATGGAGAACAATGTGTGTTGGAATTCATCAAAGGGAAAGATTATTTATGGGCAGATGAAAATGAATATTTATATAATTATGAAGCACTTCATCAACAACCTAGCGACTCCATTCTTTATGAGGCAGCGAGTAAAAAGATGCTGTTTTATACAGATCGATCCATATACCGACCTAATCAATTGGTATATTTCAAAGGCATTTCAATCAATAAGCATTATACTACGCAATTTTATCAATTAAATCCAATTAAAGATCCGATTAAAATTTTTTTAAGAGATGCGAACTATACAAAAGTAGATTCTTTGATTTTAGTGCCTAATGAATTTGGAAGCATTGCTGGT
Source organism: Sediminibacterium sp. (assembly GCA_044239855.1). GTDB lineage: Bacteria > Bacteroidota > Bacteroidia > Chitinophagales > Chitinophagaceae > Sediminibacterium. The sequence goes on from JBIIAP010000078.1 coordinate 1,753, forward strand.
AGCTTTAATATAAAGCAGGGGAGATTGACCGGTAAGTATACGATAGAGGCCGAAAATCATACACAATCCACTACCTCATTTTCTGTTGAGGAATATAAGAGACCCAATTTTGTTATTTCCTTCAATAACCAAACAGATGCGTTTCAGCTGAATAAAGAAGTTAACCTTACAGGCAGTGCTACTGCTTTTGCGGGCAATGTCATAAATCTTGCAGCCGTAAGGTATACGGTTAAACAAATTTCAATTAATCCATTGAATGAATTAAAAAGAATTTACTTCCCTACTCAAGAGGGAAAAATAATTGCAGAAGGAAAAACTATTACTAATGATAAAGGAGTATTTATTGTTCCATTCAATACCTCATTTGAATTATTGGATAGTTTAACAGAACTAATTAGCGTAAACTATTCTATAACAGTGAGCATCACTGACATAAATGGAGAAACCATCAGCAACAGCACCTATATTACTGCTGCGAATTATGCCGGTAAAGTAAGTATTGCGCCGTCGGGAGTTTTGGAGAAGAAGGAGTTTAACGCCATTACCAGTAATTTTTTAAATCACCATGATATTCCACAAAAAGCAACCATTACTATTCGATTGCAAAAAGCGGTTGTTCCAGAAAAAATGATGAAGGCACGGTATTGGAATAAACCAGATCAGTTTGTATTATCACCAACAGCATATGCCGCCTATTTCCCTAATGATGAATATGCAGATGAGCGAGATTACAAGAGTTGGGAATACCATACTATACCATTATCAGATAGCATTATTAACAACCAGCTATCTACTCGTTTAAGTATTGACAATGCATTAATTGGTGCAGGAGTTTATAGAATTGAAGCTACTACCATCGATTCATTTGGAAAAAAAATAGTTGCCAACGAATATGTAATGGTCTATGATCATCATAAAAAGACATTGCCGAAGCCTTCGTATGATTTTGCAGTTCGCGCAACTTATGAAGCACAACCTGGCGACAGTGTTCGATTATTGCATTTGAGTAGCATCCCATCCACCGCGATTATTAGAAAAATAAAAAGAGGGATAAATGGAACAGAAGTTTATAGTTATTTGAACTTAAAAAAGATGGATGAAACCGTTTTTGCCATTTCGGAAAAAGACAGAGGCGGTATAATTGTTACAGATGCTTATGTATATGCAGGTCGTATATATACCAGGCAATACCAAATTAATGTGCCATGGACCAATAAACAGCTTCATATAAAATACGGATCATATAAAAATATGGTAGAGCCTGGAAGCAAAGAAAAGTATACGGTAGAGGTTACTGGTGCAGATGGGACCAACAAATTAGCCGAATTGCTATGCGGCATGTATGATGCAAGTTTAGACAAACTAACCCCACATGAATGGCAGCTACCCAATTTATGGGAACAGCAAATATTGGGGAATATGATATCCAGTAGTTTATTTACCAGTGCTCCCAACCGAGAATATTACCCTGATGAACATTATAAGGAAATTGAGGTATTTAGTTACCCCGAATTATTGAGTACGGGTGAGGAAATATGGGATCAAAGTAATATGGTTTGGATTAATGATACTGTTATCAATGTTCGCATAAGAATGAAACCTAAAAAATCAGCTCTAAACGAAGTTGTATATATGGGTAACAGAAGGAAGTCGACAAAGTTTTTTGCATCAGCCTCTGTTGCATTGGATAAAGCAATTAATGAAGGAACCGTTAGGCAAGAAGAAAGCTACGATAAAGTTTTTACACCAGTTGATATTACTAACCCTAAAAACAGAGAAAGTGTAATAAACAGCAGCAGGATAACTAATAAAAAGGAAGAAATTGAAACGATTTTAATTAGAAAAGATTTTAAAGAAACCGCCTTTTTTTATCCGCAATTACATGCCGACAGCAGTGGTAAATTCAGTTTTGAATTTACCTTGCCTGATGCTGTTACACAATGGAAATGGATGAGCGTAGCGCATAGTAAAGACTTATCGATGGGTAAACAAATGGCGACAATCATTACCCAGAAAAAGTTAATGGTACAGCCGAATATGCCAAGATTTTTTAGGGAGGGAGACCAACTGGAGTTGGTGACAAAGATTGCCAACTTATCGGATAAAGAACTTACAGGAACTGTTAGTTTAGCGTTGATAGATCCATCTACCAACCAATCGGTAGATGGATGGTTCCAAAATGTTTTTCCCCAGCAATACTTTACAGCAGAAGCCGGAAAATCTATTGCTATACAATTTCCTATTCAAATACCATTTAGTTATAATAAGCCGCTTATTTGGAAAATAGTTGCCACTAGTGGTAACTATTTTGATGGCGTTGAAAATACACTTCCCGTTTTAAGTAAGCGACAATTGGTAACGGAATCACTCCCGATTTTTTTACCAAAAGATACCGTACAAAATTTTGTTTTAGAGACTTTAAAAAATCAACAAAGTGAAAGTGTATCACCTGTGTCTTTAACGGTTGAATATACTAGTCAGCCAGTTTGGAATGTAGTAAAAGCCATCCCTTATTTAATAGAGGATGGGCATGAAAATATTGTTCAACAATTTAATCGGTTTTATGCCAATTCAATGGCTACTTATCTGTTCGAAAGAAACCCGGAAATTTTACAGATTTTTAAGCGATGGGAAAAAGACACCAGTGCACTGATCAATCATTTAGAAAAGAATGCCGCTTTAAAACAAGTATTCATTCAGGAAACCCCTTGGGTAATAGATGCCCAATCTCAACGCATACAACTGGATCAATTGGTAGCCCAATTGAATACAGAAAATATAAAAGAGGACAACGAAAAATATATACAGTTGTTAGAAAGCATGCAATTAAATAATGGCGCATTCCCCTGGTCTAAGGGGGGATACGAAAATGACTATATTACGCAATATATTCTTACAGGTATTGGAAAACTAAACCGATTAGGAGCTTTACCCAACCCTACCCTACTTCGACTGAAGCCTTTACTATTAAAAGCACTCAACTATTTAGATGATAGAATGATCAGGGATTATACCGAAAGAAAGAAAAGTAAAACGCCATTAGATCAACAAGCGTTAAATGGATGGCATATAGAGCAATTGTATGTTCGCAGTTATTTCAACAACCTTCAGCCAAAGGATGCAAAAATTCAGCAATATTATCTTCAGCAAGGGAAAAAATATTGGACCAGACTGAACACCTACTATCAAGCCATGTTGGCCATTGTATCTTATAGAACAGGTGATGTAAATTTTTCTATACAAAAAGTGTTGCCTGCCTTATTAGAAAATACTGTACAAAATAGCAAGCAGGGCATGTATTGGAAAAATACAATTACAAGGTATTGGTACAATAGTTCCATCATACACCAATGCATGATGATTGACTGTTTTAACGAAATAAATCAATCGTTAAAGAGTTATACATACACACAAGCCATTAATCAAATGCGTACCTGGTTGATTTTACAAAAGCAAACTAATTATTGGGAGTCTGCGATTGCTACAACTGATGCATGTTATTCTATATTACAAAGTGGAACCAATTGGTTAAATAGCCAACGAAATGTATACATTCAATTGGGTAGTTTACAAATTACGAACAAACAAGATACTACTGCCACAGCCGGAACAGGCTATTTCAGCAAAAGGATTGCGGGAGAATTGGTAAAACCTGAAATGGGTACTGTTAGCATTCGAACAATTACCCCATTGTTACAGAAGAATCAAGAGAACAATCAACCATCTTATGGTGCAATTTATTGGCAATATTTAGAAGACATGGATAAAATAAATATGACTGCCGGTCTTTTATCTATTCAAAAAAATATATTAGTAGCTAGTAATCAGGCTAAAGAAAAAATATGGATCCCCTTAAAAGAAAATGAACCAATAAAAGTAGGACAGCAAGTAACTGTTCAGTTGATTATACAAGCAGAAAGAGACATGGAATATGTTCATGTAAAAGATTTGCGAGCAAGTGGAATGGAACCTTTAAATGTTTTAAGTGGCTATAAATGGCAGAACCGAATTGGTTATTATGAAAGTACGAAGGATGTGAGCAGTGAATTTTATATTGACTATTTACCCAAAGGCACATATGTAATTGAATATGATTTAGTAGCTACCCATGAAGGTGTTTTTTCTGCGGGGAATGCGTCTGTTCAATGTATGTATGCACCGGAATTTATTGGTAATGCTACCGGTAAAATAATTCGAATCAGCCAACAATAACTTGCAAAATATGCAATATTAAGAAGGAAGAATAAGTTTAGCATATGGAGGTGAATTTTATTATAGTAGGACAAGGATTATGTGGCACTTTTTTAAGTTGGCAATTGATGCAAGCAGGTAAAAGTGTTATGGTAATTGATGATTCGAAGCCAGCAACTGCTAGTAAATTGGCCAGTGGCGTTATTAATCCGGTTACCGGCAGAAGAATTGTAAGAACCTGGGAGATAGAAAAGATCATGCCATTTGCAGTAAATGCTTATACTGAGCTAGGTAAAGAATTAGGTCTGGATTTGATCAAACAATGTAATATGCTTGATTTTCATGCTTCACCACAGATGAGGCAAGCATTTGAAGATCGATTGCCTATAGAACAAGAATACCTTCATATTCCCAAGGAAGCGGATCAATGGGGTACTTATTTTACTGCCCCATTTGGAATAGGAGAAATTAATCCTTGTTGGCTAATTGATTTGAATGGTATGTTAGCAGGATGGAGAAAAAAACTAGATGAAGCAAATTCATTATTAGACGAGTACTTTGAGATCAACAACTGTAAAATATTTACAGACCATGTAGTATATCAAAACATACGAGCAGAAAAAATATTTTTTTGTGATGGCACAGCAAACATAAACCAACCGCTATTTAACCGACTGCCATATGCCCCTAACAAAGGAGAAGTAATTATAGCAGAAATTCCCTTACTACCGGCCAATAATATTTACAAACAAGGAATTAGTATTGTACCCTGGAAAGATGGATTATTTTGGATAGGATCTACTTATAATTGGCAATATGAAAACCTTGAACCAACCACGGCATTTCGGGAAAAGGTTGAACAGCAATTAAGCCATTGGCTACGACTACCCTATAAAATAATAGATCATATTGTAGCTGAAAGACCTGCTAATGTTGAAAGAAGGCCATTTGTGGGTCTTCATCCTCAATATGCATCGGTGGGAATTTTAAATGGTATGGGTACAAAGGGATGTAGTTTAGCCCCCTATTTTGCAACAGAGCTAAAAGACCATGTTTTAAAAGCTACTGAAATAAACCCATTAGCAGACATACAACGATTCAAAAATATTTTAATTAAATAGTTGAAACAAAGAAATTATATTGCCTATTATTTAATCATAAAAAAGGAGGATGGAGAATCAACCGCTTAAAGAAACAAGACAAACGCTACATAGAAGAGATATAACAATTCTTAATGAAGCAGATAACACCATAGAACATTACGTTATACCTCTTCAATACCGAAAGATGGAGAACTTACATATTGTGTTTTGGTTATTTAAGGATATAGCCTGGTGCATGGGCTGGAGATGGCTGGGTATTAGTATGATCATACCCACATTGATGATTTCAATTGTGATTGCATACAGAACAAGAAAATACATGTCTGAGTTGATGCACAATTTAGCCATCACCGTCTGGATTTCAGCCAACTCATTTTGGATGATTAGTGAGTTTCTTCATTTTGATTCTGAAATTGTAACAGGACAGATCACCTATAAACATCTGGCTTTAATCCCTTTCTTTATAGGCATTCTTCTTCTGGGATTTTATTATTTAATATGGAAACCCCTTAATAAAGACAAGGATAATTATTAATTTTATTTTATATATTTATAGCGTTGATTAAAACAATTGTATTATGAAGAAAAATTTTTTGTTGGTATTAATTACTATGTTAAGTTATTCCTTTCTAATTACGAGTTGTGAAACAGAAGAAAACGAAGATGTTACACAGCAGGTAAATAAAGATGGATCAATAGAAAGTGCTATTCAAGTAAAGCATATCGACTCGCTCCATGATGAGTTGATTACCAAACATATTGTTTGGATAAACAATAAGGAATTTAAAAGCGTTTTATATAGAGACACCATTCCAGCACTCGGTAAAAAAGAAACGGAGGCAGAAAACAGCGATGGAGATATTAAGAAGGTAACCATTGACAAAGCTTATGAAATATATATTACCATCAAATAAGTTTTGCAATAGCTGATTTGGTATTATAAATAATAAGAACAATTATCTATGGATAGCTTTCAATAGTAGCAATCCATTAAAAGAAAAAAATGAAAAAGTCGGGAAAAATAAAATTGGTTTTAATAACTGCTACATTAGCAGCTTGCAATCAGGCACCTAAAGATGACTGGGATAATAACAATAAAATTCATTTGCGGAGTGATACTACGGCACCTTATACACGAGTAAATCATTACCATGGAGGTGGAATAGGCAATGCATTACTCTTGTATTATGCATTTAGGCCAATGGGTAATTTCAACAATAATCGGTATAACCATTCGGGGTATTATTCAGGAGCTATTTCTTCCAGATCGAATATCGGCAATAATAGTTATAAAGGAAGCGTATCACGAGGCGGATTTGGGCGAAGTGGATATAGTGTAGGCGGTTAAAAAAACATACATGAAAAGGGTAAAAATACAACCGAGAAATAATTGGCAAGCTGCAGTTGAACAATTAGGATTTGGATTTCACACTTCAGATGTTCCGTATTGGGACGAGACGGCTTATTATAGTTTATCGTTGCAAGAAGTGGACGCAATTGAAAAAGCTACTGCGACTTTGTGGGACATGTGCTTAACAGCCGTGCAGCATGTAATTGACCAAGACTTGTTTAAACAGTTTCATATACCCGAATTGGTTATCCCTTTGATTAAAAAAAGTTGGGAGGAAGATCATCCATCAATATATGGGCGATTTGATTTGTGCGTAAAAGACCATCAAATTAAGTTATTAGAATTTAATGCAGACACCCCTACCAGTTTATATGAAGCAGGTATTGTGCAATGGTTCTGGCTACAAGAATTGAATCAATCAAAAGATCAATTCAATAGTATTCATGAAAAATTAATTGCTTATTGGAAGACCCTTTTACCTTATTTACCTTCTAAAACACTACATTTTACCTGTTTAAAGGATACGTTAGAAGACCTCACTAATGTTGAATACATGCGGGATTGCGCAATTCAAGCCGGACTAAAAACCAAGTTAATTTTTATTGATGATATTGGCTGGGATGAAGCTGCACAACAATTTGTTGATTTAGAAGATGGTGTTATTCAAAATATATTTAAGTTATATCCATGGGAATGGATGACCAATGAGCAATTTGGCAAGCATATTATTCAAGCAAAAAATGAACCGTATTGGATAGAGCCTAGTTGGAAAATGATTTTATCGAATAAAGCTATTTTGCCCATATTGTGGGAATTATATCCGTCTCATCCATTATTATTACCCAGTTACTTTGATGATACACACTTAAGCAATTATGTGAAGAAACCACTACTCAGCAGAGAGGGTGCCAATATTGAAGTTATTCAATCCTCAATGTCTATTATTAAGACTGATGGCGAATATGGAGAAGAAGGATTTGTTTACCAAGAACTATTTACCTTACCGGAATTTGACAACAACTATCCGGTAGTTGGTAGCTGGATAATAGGACAGGAACCGGCAGGTATTGGTATTCGCGAAGCCAATACATTAATTACAGATAATAAAAGCAGATTTGTCCCTCATTTGATTGAGTAAATGCTTATTTCATTTCTAGTTTTAAGAATTTAGCGGTGTGGCTGATTTTATTTTTAATCATTTCCTCTGGCGTACCTTCAAATAAAATAGTTCCGCCGCCATCGCCTCCCTCCGGGCCCAGATCAATAACATGGTCTGCAACTTTTACTACATCTAAATTATGTTCAATCACCAATACCGTATTTCCGCGTTCAACCAATTTATTGAGTACTTCCAATAAATGTTGAATATCCTGGAAATGAAGACCGGTAGTAGGTTCATCTAAAATATAAAATGTTTTACCCGTATCTTTTTTACCAAGCTCCGTTGCTAATTTAACGCGTTGTGCTTCTCCTCCACTTAAAGTAACGGCAGACTGACCTAATGTTACATACCCCAAACCTACTTCTTGCAACACTTTTATTTTTCTGTATAAAAAGGGAACTGCTTGAAAAAAATCAGTAGCTTCTTCCACAGTCATATTTAACACATCGCTGATAGACTTACCCTTGTAGCGTATTTCAAGTGTTTCACGATTGTATCTTTTACCGTTGCATTTTTCACAGTTTACATACACATCCGGAAGAAAGTTCATTTCAATTACCCGCATTCCACCGCCTTCACAAACATCGCATCTACCTCCTTTTACATTAAAAGAAAATCGACCAGCATTGTACCCCCTAATCTTTGCTTCGGGGACAGATGCGAACAAGGTTCTTATTTCTGTGAAGAATCCACAATAG